>CAILKC010000014.1 GCA_903834675.1 uncultured Victivallales bacterium
CCAGGGCAACGCCCTGGGAATTGAATGGTGATGGGTTTGAGCCCTGTAGGGGCGAGCCATCTACCCTACCTTCGCACCGAGGTCGCATGATCCGCCCCTTCAGGGCTCGATCTTCGCTGTGGACGGGTACCCAGGGCGTTGCCCTGGGCGCCCGAAACGCCCCCTTGGGGCTGAATACCACGGCCCATCCTTATTGCACAGGTCGCGGCTGAACCCTGAACCCTGAACCCTGAACGCTGAACCCTGAACCCCAGGACCCGAGTAGTCACCACCTACGGAGCTGACCTGCGCCCCAGCTGAAGATGCGCCACTCAGGGCGTGTCGATGGGCGTGTTCAGCACAACCTCACGCAGGCGCTCCATGAAGGCGCGGTACTGCTCCCAACTGGTGTGCGACTGCACGAAGTGGTCCGGGCCGGGGATGAAGCGGCCCTTGCGAATCAGGCGGGCGGCCTTGACCATCTCCGCCTCCACCGCTGCGGGCCCCTCGGCCATGGCCTCTTTCTTCAGCCCCCCGATGGCAGCCATGCCCGGCAGGCGCTCCCGCAGAAGGTCGACGTCGTTACCCGCCAGCACTTCCCAGGGATAGATGGCGTTGACCCCCGCTTCCAGCATCACCTCGGCCAGGCGCATGGTGTTGCCGTCCGAGTCCACCAGGATAATGGGGATACCGTGAGCGCGGGCGAAGGCCTGGATCTTCTCGTAGTTGGGCTTCATGAACTCCCTGAAGGTGGTCGGCGAAATCATGGAGCCGTGCTTGCTGGCCATGTCCTCCCAGCACTCCACCAAGTCGTAATCGGTGTCCCGAACCATCTTCTCCCACACCCTGATCGCGAAATCGGTATAGCTATCCATGATGTCGTGGACCAGCCCCGGGTCGTCGTAGAAAGCCAAAGCCAGTGCCTGGTCGCCCATGAGTACCCGCGGAAAACCGTACACGCCCCGATGGGTGAGCTGCAGCGGGAAGTCGCGCCCTTGGTAGCCGGCAACCACCTCCCCCCAGTTGGCCGGAAAGCGCGCCGGATCATCGGGATCGAGGAACTCCGCCTTGAGGCGTTCCCAGTCCCGACGCGTCTTCACCGGAAACTCGACGGTCTGGTGGTGGTAGTCGGCCGCCCCCTTGATGTAGAGCTTGACCATGCCGTCGGCACGCCGCGCCGTGCGGGTGTCGGCGTCTTCGGCAATGACCTCCCAGCGCTGAACACAGGACACGTCCAGGTTCACCGGCGGACAGTCCCAGCCGCGGTAGCGCCCCTCGAACTGGCAGAGAGCATCGATCTCGTTCTTCAGCCCGGGCCGTTCCTGCTCCCAGCGCGGCAGGACGGCATGGGTCCCGCCAAAGACTTTGATAAAGGGTACGCGATCCGCAGGTTTACCAGTCAGGACGTTGACGAAGCGTTCGCGGGTGGTCATGCGGGACGGCTCCTTGCCCAAGCGTTACGGTGTGGGTAGCCGTGGAATGTACTCGGCGGGCCGCCGAGCGTCCAACGCCGCAGCGCCCGCCCGGCCTGCATCCGGTTGCGGCTCCCGCCTCGGCGTATTACGTTCCCAGCCGACGGTTTCGGACCGCAAGATCTTTCTGGAGCCAGAGGTTACACCGCGTCTGCCACGGCGGGCGCATACACACGACAGGATAGACCACCATGCGCTTGTCACAGCTGGTTGGACAAC
Source organism: uncultured Victivallales bacterium (assembly GCA_903834675.1). The sequence continues at coordinate 1,671 of CAILKC010000014.1, forward strand.
GGATCAAGGAAGCCCCCCGCGACGCCCAGACTGCCAGTCACATCTTCCTCCTGCGCGGCGGCTACTGTCGCCCGGTCTCCACCGGCATCTATACCCTGCTGCCACTCGGTTTCCGCGTAGCCGCCAAGATCGAAACGATCATCCGCGAAGAAATGAACCGCGTCGACGGCCAGGAAGTCCTCATGCCCGTGGTCCAGCCCGCGGAACTCTGGGAAGAGAGCGGACGCTATCTGACCGTCGGCCAGGAACTCCTGCGCTTCCGCGACCGCAATGACAAGCCCATGGTCTTGGCCATGACTCACGAGGAAGCCGTCTGCCACTTGGCGCGCACCGAGCTAAGTTCCTACAAGCAACTTCCCTGCATGCTCTACCAACTGCAGACAAAGTACCGTGATGAGGCCCGCCCGCGCGCTGGCCTGATTCGCGTCCGCGAGTTCACCATGAAGGATGGCTACAGCTTCCACACCTCGCAGGAATGCCTGGAAGCCTACTACCGCCGGGTCCACGAGGCCTACGAGCGCATCTTCCGCCGCGTCGGCCTGCGCGACTGCATCAGCATCGAGTCGGACTCCGGCATGATCGGCGGGGCCGTCAGCCATGAGTTCATGGCCGTCGCCGACTGCGGCGAAGACACCATCTTCGCCTCGCCCGATGGGCGCTACAAGGCCAACCGCGAATGCGCTGTCTCCAGCCCCGTCTTCACCAAGGAAGCTCCTCTGCCCCTGGAGAAAGTGCAGACGCCGGGAACCAAGAGCATCGAGGACGTGGCCGCCTTCCTGGGGGTCCAGCCGACCCAGACCGGCAAGGCGGTCCTCTACCGGGACATTGAGGGCAAACTGGTCTTCGTCTGCATCCGCGGCGACATCGAGGTCAACGAGGCCAAGCTGCGCAAGGTCTTGCAGAGTCCGCAACTGGAATTTGCCAACGACGCCGAGATCGTGGCCGCGGGGACGGCGCCGGGCTATGCCTCGCTGCTGAACCTCGATCTGACCAAGATGCGCGTCGTCGTGGACCGCTCGTTTGCCGAATCCAGCAACCTCGTGGTCGGGGCCAACCTCACCGACTATCACGTGCGCAACTTCAACTTCGAGCGTGATCTGACCCTGGAGCAGCGCGCCAAGATCACCCTGGCGGACATCGCCACCGTACGCGAGGGCGACCCCTGCACCCTCACCGGTCAGCCGCTCAAGATGCTCCGCGGCATCGAGGTCGGCAACATCTTCCAGCTCGGCACCAAGTACAGCGTCGCCATGAACGTGAACTACCTGGACCAGGACGGCAAGGCCAAACCTATGATCATGGGCTGCTACGGCATCGGCGTCGGCCGTACGCTCGCCGCAGTGATCGAGCAGAACCATGATGACTACGGCCCCATCTGGCCCGCCGCCATCGCCCCCTTCGACGTACACCTCTGCGCCCTGAACATCCGCGATGAGGCCGTGCGCACCGCGGCGGAGACGCTCTACCGGGAACTGCAGGCGGCCGGGTTCGACGTACTCTTCGACGACCGCGGCGAAAAGGCCGGCTTCATGTTCAACGACGCCGACCTGATCGGCGTACCGCTGCGCCTGATCGTGTCGCCCAAGACGCTGGCCGAGGGCAAGGCCGAGTTCAAGCGCCGCAGCAGCCCCGAGAAGACCATGATCGACCTGGCCCAGGTCGTCGCCAGGATGCTCGCCGAGGCCACCCCGGCCAAGCCCTGACGCACCACGGCGAAGGGGTCTGACGGGGCTCCCGCCGTACTTGGAGCCGGCACTCTCCGCCGTATCTGGAGCCGGCGTTCTCCGCCGTATCCCCTGGAGCGCTCTCCGCCGTACCTGGAGCCGGCGGTCCGCACCGGCCACGAGCCGGGGCTTCCGCCGTATCCCCTGGAGCGCTCTCCGCCGTACTTGGAGCCGGCGGTCCGCACCGGCCACGAGCCGGGGCTTCCGCCGTATCTGGAGCCGGCGGTCTCCGCCGTATCCCCTGGAGCGCTCTCCGCCGTATCTGGAGCCGGCGGTCTCCGCCGTATCCCCTGGAGCGCTCTCCGCCGTATCTGGAGCCGGCGGTCTCCGCCGTATCCCCTGGAGCGCTCTCCGCCGTATCTGGAGCCGGCGGTCCGCACCGGCCACGAGCCGGGGCTTCCGCCGTATCCCCAGGAGCGCTCTCCGCCGTATCTGGAGTCGGCGGTCCGCACCGGCCACGAGCCGGGGCTTCCGCCGTATCCCCAGGAGCGCTCTCCGCCGTATCCCCTGGAGCGCTCTCCGCCGTATCCCCAGGAGCCGACTGTCCGCAGCGGCAGAGGGCGCCCCGCTGGGGCGCGTGTGGGTGGGTCAGGGCGGACGGCACAGACGGGCTCAGCCGGCGCCTGGTGCTGCGCGGCCCGGCACGGGCGGCGGCCCGGCCAACAGCGGCGGCATCGGGCAGTCCAGGGCGGCAGCCACAGCCCGCAGCATCTCCGCTTCGTCGACGTCCACCTGCCGGTCTGCCAGAACGACCTCGACACAGGCGCACAGGACCCGGCGTTTGAGCGGCGCCGCGAGGCGACCAAGCCGTCCCAGAGCCTTGTCGACCGCGGCCAACGAGCACTGCTCGGCAGGGATAATCCCCCTGGCCCCCACGGTTCCAAGAGCCGCGCTGGCCCGGCCAAAAACCTGCTCCGCCGGCAGCTCGCCAGTACCCAGGTAGGCAAGGGCGGACAACAGCATCCGACAGTCCTCCGTCAGCGGCGTCAGCGAGGTGTACTCGACCCGCGTCTGTCGCTCCGGCTCGTGCCAACTGCGGATGCGGTGTACGAGTACGCACTGCAGGGTGTACTCGAAGAGGCTGACCTCCTGGTCCGCCTCCGCCAGACGCCGCACCGTGTCCTGAAACTGCGCCAACTGCGGCAGCGACTGCTGCTGCAACGTCGGCAAGGCCAGCTCGAGCACCGGTATCCGATGGCTGACAGGCAACCCTGCAAGGTCAGCCTGGAGACGCTGCACCAACCCGCGGGTCGCGGCGGGAACCGCGGCGCTCAGGACCGCCATCTGGGCTTGCCGCACGCTCGGAGAGGCATCCATGAGCAGACCGAAGATAACCGCTTGGGCGCCGAACGGCTCGCGCACGGCGTCCGCCAGCGCCGCGGGGAGCCCGGCACGAAGCTTCGCCGCAAAATCGAGGTGCGCGTGGGTCGGGGCGCCCACCTGTCCCATCAGTGCGGCCGGCTCCCAGGTCGGCTTGCGGGCAGGACCGGCCAGCGCGGCTCCGTCAAGCCCCGCAACCGGCATCGCCGCAGCCTGGCTGGCCGCCGCCACAGGCGCCACCAGCGGCCCAGCAAACGACGGGTCAAGACGCCGGATACGCTCCGCCAGCGGTGGGTGCGTGGCCAGCCAGCCGAACCAGGAAGACCGCGCCGCATTGCCGAAGAACAGATGACTGGCCTCGGCGGCCTTGGGCTCCTCAATCCGCGAGCCCGCAGTCAGGGCGGCAATGCGCTTGAGCGCCCCCGCCAGACCCGACGGATTACGGGTAAATTGCACCGCGGAGGCATCGGCCAGATACTCGCGTTCCCGCGACACGGCGCTCTGAATCAGCCGCGCAAAGAACACCCCCACATAGCCAATGATGATCAGCGCCAACCCCAGCAACGGCACCAACAACTTGGCGCCACCGTCCTTCTCGCGACGGTTGCTCGACCTACCGCCGGAGAACATCACGCTGCGGACCAGAACATGGCCAAGCAAAGCAATGACCAAAATACCGTGCAGCACCCCGATCAAGCGCAGGTTCAGCCGCATGTCGCCGTTCAGGATATGGCTGAACTCATGGGCAATGACCCCCTGCAGTTCGTCACGTGTCAGCCGTTCCAGGCAGCCGCGGGTGACGCCCACCACCGCATCCGCGGGGCTGTGACCCGCAGCGAAGGCGTTGATACCGCTCTCCTCCTCCAGCACGTACACCGGTGGCACCGCAACGCCCGCGGCGATGGCCATTTCCTCCACCACGTTCAGCAACTGCCGCAGATGAAAGTCCTGGGTGCCCCGCTCCACCGGCGTGCCGCCTAGCATACGGGCCACAACCTCTCCGCCGGCGCGCAACTCCAGCAGCTTGTAGATCGTCCCCATGGCCACGATCAACAGCGTGCAACCGCTGACCCCCAGGAACAGGTCCGGAACCCATAGCCGCGGCGCCGCGGCGCCGGTCTTCAGGCCCACACCCCCAAGAATGAGCCAGACGGCGGCGTACACTGCCAGCACGATCAGCACCACCGCCAACAGAAAATACGCCAGCAACATGCTGGTCCGACGCCGGGCCCGGTCTTGCTGTGTAAAAAAATCCATACCTGTTACTTATATACGCCGCCACGGCGGTGGCGGTCCGAACGTCGACGGCTGATTGGCCTTCGTCTTGGGGCGCTTCGTCACTCGCCAGCGGGCGGAGTGCCCCGCCGCCGAAACGGTCAGAACTTCACCTTGGGGGCTTCCTTCTCGGTCGCGTTGGTGATCTCGAACAACTGGGCCGGGGTGAAGCCGAACATGCCGGCGAAGACGACCGCGGGGAAGACCTCGCGACCGGTGTTGTAGCTCATCACCGCGTCGTTATAGGCCTGGCGGGAAAAAGCGATCTTGTTCTCCGTGGACGTCATCTCTTCGCTGAGTTGCATCATGTTCTGGTTTGCCTTCAGATCGGGATAGGCTTCCGCCAGGGCGAACAGCCGGCCAAGGGCGCCGCCCAGTTGGCTCTCCGCGCCGATGAGGCCCTGCATGGCGGCCGGATCACCGGGATTGGCCGCCGCCCGGGTGTTGGCACTGGCAGCCTGGTTGCGGGCCGCGATCACCGCCTCCAGAGTCTCACGCTCATGCTTGATGTACCCCTTGGCTACCTCTACCAGATTCGGGATCAGATCGTAGCGCCGTTTGAGCTGCACATCGATCTGCGCAAAGGCATTCTTGTAGCGGTTCCGCAGTGCAACCAGCTTGTTGTAAAGCCCCGCTACCAGCAACCCCAGGATCCCCACCACCGCGACTGCAATCAAGGCCGGTATCATCATCGCACGCTCTCCTTGCCCCAAGGGCGTTTGTGAACCCGGTTCTCCGCCTGCCGACGCCAGCGCCGCACAACCCTGACAGGCGCCTGCCCGGCACGTGGCACTATACCGCGCCCTGCCCTGCCGCGCCAAGACACCCAGCGCCACGCCAGGGCTGTTTCTTTTTCCGGGTGGTAGGCACGCTGGAGCCGGCGGTCCGCACCGGCCCTGCCGGGGCTTCCGCCGTACATTGGGATACCGCGAACCCGCCCGAAACGGGCTGGGCATCGCGGGCTCCAAGGCGGCAAGCAGCACCATGGCAGACGCATGCCAGATCCCGCGGCGGTTCCCCATCCCGGGCCTCTGGCCGACGCCTCACCGGCGCCTGCGCGCCTGGGGAGGTTCGCCCTCCAGGCGTCCGTCGTCCGCGGCCGCGGACGTGGACGGAATCAGAGGCGCGCGACGGAGCGGCCGGGCGCGGGCTCGGTCTGTACCATCCGGCCGCTCACGCCTCTTGCAGAACAACATCCAAGATCGTCACGCCGCCTGGCGTGACCTTGACTCTGAACGTGCGTTGCGTGCCGTTAGAGTCCTTGCCCACCCACCCGACTCCGGCGCTGGGGGAATCCATGAACTTGACCGGCAAGACGGGGTACTTGCTGACACTGACCACTTGCCTGATCGCGTACTTTGCGGTCACATTCGCGTAGCCGTAGCTATTCATTTCGGGGTTCGATAGATACAACCTGTAGCGTCCGTCATCCATCCGCATGGGGACCATCGGCAGATTGCAGGTGAACAGATCGCAGCCGACCGTCTTGAGCAGCAAGGCGCACGCCTTACGGAAGCCGGTGGTCACCTTGCAGAAGGTCAGGGTTTCCACCAGGACATTAGTGTGTTCCGGCGCGTCGGCAGGGTCGCCCTTGAGATTCTCCGTGCCATCGTCCGTCTCCGTCAGGGCGGTCAGCGCGTCCTTGTCCCCAATGCTCGCGTTGAAGGCGAAGGCGCACATCGGGTAGTTCGAGAACTTATCCACCAGGTAGAGGTCGGGACTGATACCGTGGTCTGCCGGAGCAAAGTTCTCAACCGCCGCCGTGCAGACAACCGCGCCCTTCCTGTAGGCGGCAACCGCCTGCTTCTCAGCCTCTGACAGCAAGTCGAAGTTGGGGACGAACAGGCAGCCCTCCGCACTGGCCAGGTACTCACTGCGCATGACCGCACCGCACAGAGTGCCCCGTTCTGCCATGTCGTAGTAGAACTTGTGTACCGTCCAACGTCGGGTGCGGATGTAGGCAGGCAAGGTGTTATACAGAGCCGTGTCAGACCAGATCAGGGTCGGCGCCAGGACCTGCCGCACGCCCTCCACAAAGCCGATATCGAGGCGTTCCCGCAGCCACTTCCATTCCTCGCCGCGGATCCCGTCACCGAGGCAGACCATCAGCCCGTCGAGAGCGCGCTTCAGGCCCTTGCCGGTGGTGGTCATGTAGCTGAGCAGGGTGTAGATGTCACGCTCAAGCAGGCATGGCGCGTGATGAAGGACGTCCCACTCCTCGGTGGCGTCCTTCACCCCCAGCAGGCTCAGCAGCTTGCCCTCCGGCACAAAGGCGGCGGTCAGCGGCGCGAGGGTCATGTAGCGGTGAAAGCGGTCGGGGTGCTCGGGGTGCTGCAGGCGCAGGCCAGTCGGAACGAGGTTCGGCATCAGGTAGTCCACGCCGGCCTGGACCAGGCGCTTCAGATCGACACCCTTACAGTAGAGGGTCTCGAACGGGTCCGTGCAGTACATGCCGAGCACAATGACCTTCTTGCCGATCCGGTGCAGTCGACCGCAGACCTTCCGCCAAAACTGCTCCCAGCGCCAGGCGTTGAACTCCACCCACTCCGCCCGGCAGGCACGCCAGATCCAGTCGCCGCGCCGGTTGCGCATGGGCCGACTGTCGTCCTGCATGCCGTCGGCAAGGTCGGCGGGAAGCTCCAGGCCGGCATGGCCGCTGAATTGGCTGAGCATATCAGCCGAGAAATCGCCCTGGTGGAGGTTTGCGGAAACAGGACAGAAGCAGTCCGCCACCTGCAGGCCGGCAAAGCCGTAATCCGTGAGCACCTCGCAAAGCCTGTCGACGAAGAAGTCCTCGTAGTAGCTGCCATCGGCCAGGCGCTTCAGGACATGCAGACCCCACTCGTGGCTGCGCGAGGCTAGCTTTACTTCGGGGTGCTCACTGAGCCACTCCGTGTGCCAGCGGTTACCAAGCTCAACGCCCATGATGCCGAGGTAGGGCTCGACGCCTGCCGCGGTCAGGTTCTGCAGCAGTATTCTCAGGTCGTAGTTGGTCCAGTCCTGACGAGCGCGGTCTTCATTGCGCGGGCTGCCGTAATAGGAGCAGTTGTCCGCTGGCAACGTGCGCTCAACCCTCATCCCCGCGTGTTGGTTCACGATGTCGGGATGGAACAGGAACGCAGACACCCCGGTCGGGGCAAAAGACATCCGCTCAAGCAACTTCCCCACGCCTTTGTCCGCTTCCTCGCGGTCAAAGCCGATCATGGGCATCCAGACGTGGATCTCGCCTCGCATGGCCGCCACTCCTTGCCTGCCACTATGCCTCCGGGCAAAGCAGTAGCATAGCAGGCACAGTGACCAACAATCGGGGGCTCAGGTTGACCGCCCGAAAAGGACCCGCGCTTGCCGCACGTCACGGCGTCACGGAGGCCACCCCCGCCAGGCCGGAAACCTTGCGGAGGAGGCGGACCGCCAGCCAGGAGCCTCAGCCCGGCTCCGCCGCCTCATCCGGCGCGTGAACCGCCTCAGGCTCTACCGTCACGGTCTCCACGCGGCGGTCGACTTTGCCGCCGTTACGGCCGCGCCAGTCAGTGCGGGGACCGTTGGCCATGCGCCGGGCAATGACGATGTACGCGGCGATGGTCTGTGCGTCTTTGTTGACTTGGGTGGTAGTCATCTGGTATCCCCTTTGTTGCCATTAACGTAGTGCCGCAGAACCGGATCGCGAATCTCTTCTTGACGAACGCGGTCCAGGCAGGCACAAATAAGGTCAAGGCTGCGGCGGGCCACAAAGAGCGCCACGGGCATCTTCTCACCGCACCAGACCGAATCGGATTCCTCACCTACAGCCCGAAAGGCCCTTTTCTGAGGTGGCCTGCGAGAACCTGGCGCCTTCACGGCGTCGGCTGGATCCTCACATTGTCGACGTAGAACACCGCAGCCTGTTCGGCCAGACTGACAAATCCGAGCCAGTGGAGTTCGTGGAAGTCTGTGCCCTGGTTCGGGATGTTGTCGAAGCGCTGGGGTGGCTGGCCCGGCAGCGTGATGCTGACCGCATACGTCGTGGCGGCATCCTTGCCAACCGCACCCTCGATCTCGAGGTGTACCCACTGGCTCAGCGGAATCCGCAGCAGCGGCCGGCCCGACGCCGTCACCTGGCCATCGGGCAACACCGTCACCGTGGGGCCAATGTTTTCCGGGTAGACGCTATCGTCGCGCCATTCGGTGAACAGGTGAGCGCCCGGCTCCAGGCGCAGGTCGAGACTCTCGCGAACCCGGCCGGTCAGGTAGTGGGGCTGGTAGAACAGATGCGGTTGCCACGGCTGTGACAGCCCCGCGGCGTCGGTGAACTTCAGGCTGTGTTTGCCCGTGGCGGCCGCTTCATCGGTCACCCGGATGGTGGCGCCCTTCTCCTCTTGGTCATTAGCATCCTCCGGCGGCGCGCCCACGACGGTGTCTTCGAAGTCGTCAGCAACCCGCAGCGGCGGTGGTGGCGGCGGCAGCGGCGGCAGGACCGTCGGCGGGTAGACCAGGTCCCGCGCCTCATTCACCCACGCCGCATCGCCATACAAGCCCACCTCGCGAGTGTCAATCTGCGTGAAACCCAGGGCCAACGCCGGGGAGGTCGAGCGCAGCCGGAAATCGTACCTCGCCGCATCCACGAACTGCGGGTCGGCCACCACCGAATGCAGGTCCAGGCCAAGCGCCTGCCAGTCAGCGAAGGTCTTGCCATAGAAGCTGACGTCAGGGTTCGCGGCATTGTAGTAGACGTTGTAGTCCCAGTCGCCGGGCTTCTCGTTGGCGGCAAGGCGTTGCTTCAAGCTGCTTTCTGAGAACGGGATGAACAGATCGCCCTGGGTAAAGTCGATGATGTTGTTGCGGAAGGTGTTGAGCCGACGTTCGTAATAGGGCCACAGCGCCTGCCGGGCGCTGCCGGCGAAGACGTTGTTACGGATCACGTGCTCGTGGCCGCCATTGTTGTACATCAGGCCGCCGCTGAAGGTGTTGTAGACGATGTTGTTCTCGACCAGGTAACGGTTGGTGGTGGCATCGAGGTAGATCCCCCAGCCGATGTGCTTGTACGGCCAGACGTCATGGAAGAGGTTGTTGCGGATCACGCTACCGGGGGAATTCCCGAGCGTGTAGATCGCCCCGCCGTCGTCCAGCCACCCGTTCATCACGTGATGGACGTGGTTGTGCTCGACCAGGTTGTCGCGGCAGCGGCTGAACTCGTCGCCCCAGGTCCAGCCGATCGAAATGCCAGAGTAACGTATGTCGTGGATCTCGTTGTGAGTGAGCTGGTTGCCAAATGACTGCAGGACTAACAGGCCGACGCCGCCAGGGTAGACATGCCCGGTGTCGTAGATGTGGTTGTTGTCCACAATGTTAGCGCTGCTGGTCAGGAGATCGGAACCGAGGTCGTTGGGAGTCCCGATACGGATGCCGCCAGTGCCGGTGTCGTGGACGCGGCAGTGTACGATGCGGGTACGTTTGCAGGCCTTCTGCAGGGAGATCGCATAGTCGCCCACCCGCGCGATCTCGCAGTTCTCGAAGCGGCAGTCCACCGCGCCGTCGACCATGATTGCCGCGGGGGCGCGGACGACAGCCTGCGGGTCGCTGTGCCCTCCGGGCTCAAGCACATAATCCTCGTACATGAAAGCCAGGCCCAGGAAGGTGACGTTGCTGACCGGGAGCCCCGGCGCGGCTTCACCGCGGAGCTCCATGAGCCGCACCAGGCGCGGGGCGACCACCACGGCGGTCCGCAGGTCCTCCCCAGGCATGGGGTAGTAGAGCAACTGTCCGGCCGTACGGTCCACGTACCACTCACCGGGAGCGTCGAGCGCCGCACGGATGTGCTCCACATAGTAGCGCTGCCCCTTGCCCCACCGCTCAAACGGCCAGGCGGCTCCGCCCGTAAAGGTCACCACCTTCTGCGTCTCATCGAGATCCTTGATCCGCAGGCGCGAGGTCTCCCAGGAGTGGAAGACGATGAGGTTGGCCCCGTCGAGGTCGCCCCAGCGCTCGAGGTCACCGGGCTTGTAGCGGAAGGCGGTGTGGCTGCGGTCCGTCTCCTTGCCGGCCGCGTCAAGCGCCGGTCCCGCTTTGCCGACGACGTAGAAGAAACCCTCGTTGGGGCTCCGGGCCGGTTGGCGCCGCTGGCCGTTGACCCATAGCTGCCGGAAAGCCCAGCGCCCCTCGGCCACGCCCGGTAGCGGCGCCACCCATAGTTCGCCCGGCCCCGGCCTGAAGCCGGTGATCTCCTGCCCGCCGCTGAGGATCGGGCGCTCGTCAGGATAGGCGGCATAGGTGACGTTGGAGTCCTGCGGCCCGAGAATGAAGGGCGCCTCGAGCCCATAGGTGCCGCCGCGCAGCAGCACGGTCACCGGCTCCTGATTGCCGCCGACGCGCAGGGCACGGATACCGTCGCGAGCGCCACTGATCGTCGCCCACGGCGCCGCCAGCGTGCCGGCCTGGCCATCATCGCCCCCGGGGGCGACGTAGCGCGTGATCTCGGCGGCGGCCGAGGCGAGGGCAAACAGCGGCAGAGCCAGCAGAGCGAGTAGAGCGCGGGTCATCGAGGCTATCCTCCGCCAGGATCCGTAGAGGTGATACATGGGGTTGAAGCTACAGCAGGGACGCGCCAATATCAACGGCTCGGCAGCCTGGCGTCGGCGAGCCTCCACACGCCCTGGGACCCGTCGGCTCGCGCATTGCATCCCCAGGAGTAGGGCGCTACCCTTGCTTGACCACAGGGTCGGCACCCGGAGTTGGATGATTTCGGAGCTCCATGGCCGGCCGACGCTTCCCCCTGTCAACGCTTCAGCCGTCGCCTCGCCGCGACCGCCGCATGACTCGGGGCCAACGTGCTGCGCTAGTCCTTCGTCGTCAGACTCTTTCATCCTCAGTTCCACACCAGCTTTCCCCGGCGCTTTCGGCCAACCCTCGATTTTTCGACCTGTGCAATAAGAGAGTCCGTCTGAAGCGCTGAAGGCGCGCTGCCATACCAGCCCAGGGCAACGCCCTGGGAATAGGACGGTTATGGGTTTGAGCCCTGTAGGGGCGAGCTATCTGCCATACCGCCGCACCGAGGCCGCATGGTCCGCCCCTTCAGGGCTCAATCCGCGCTGTGGACGGGTACCCAGGGCGTTGCCTTGGGCGCCCGGAACGCCCCTTTGGGGCTGAATACCACGGCCCATCCTTATTGCACAGGTCGCGATTTTTTGGCTCTATGCTGTAGTATCCAATATCAACGTAAAGCTAAAAGTCGAGGGTTGACCCCAATTAGTTCGTCCAGCTCGTCCAGTTTGTCCGTAGCCAAGCTGTAGAATACCGACGCGGTTCCGCGTTACTCGGGTGTAGCGCCGGGACGTGGCCCGGCCCCAGACGGTCTCAGCGGGAGCACGCCGACGATGAACTTCCAAGCCAGAACGCTGCGGGTCAGGGCGGTAGCGTGGCTGGCCGTGCTCGCCTGCCTGGCGGCGGGGGCAGGGGATGCCCTGCCTGGCTTCGCCCTGATCCCGGCGGGGCAGTTCGAGATGGGCGACCACCACGGCTTCGTCGACCCCAAGCACGGCGGCGACGAGACCCCGCTGCACCCGGTCAGGGTCGACGCCTTCTACCTGGGCATCAACGCCGTCACCACCCGCGCCTACTGCAACTTCCTGAACTCCGCCCTGGCCGCGAAGACGATCGAGGTCCGCGACGGCGGAGTCTATCTGACCGGCGGTAAGGAGTTACTGTGCAAGACCCGGGCGCTGTCCCCCTTCAGTCGCATCGGCTGGACGGGTGAGACCTTCGCTGTGCTCGACCGCAAAGACGACCATCCCATCGTCTGCATCCGCTGGCCCGGCGCGGCGCTCTACTGCAACGCCCTCAGCGCGCAGAGCCAGCGCCCCCTGTGCTACGACCCCGCGACCTGGGCCTGCAACTTCAACCGGAGCGGCTTCCGCCTGCCCACCGAGGCGGAATGGGAGTACGCCGCGCGCGGCGGCCAGAAAGGCCCTTACCGTAACTTCCCCTGGGGCGACGAGGCCGATCCCCTGAAAGCGAACTGGCCAGAGTCGCGAAACCCCTTCCGGACCGGGCCGCTGCCGTGGACCACGCCGGTCGGCTTCTTTGCCGCCCCGGCCGGGCGGCCCCCACGTGACCCCAACCGCAAACCCGAGAAAAGGAGCCGACCATGAACAGACTTGCCATCGCACTGATCGGACTGGGGGTGGCCGCAGCCGTGCAGGTGTCGGCACAACCCCAGGACCCACCCCGCACTGACAACCAACCACCGCCCCGCGCCGAGGACCGCGCCGGGGGAACGGAAGCCCTCACCCCGGCGCAGGCCGCACAGGTGAAGACCATCCTCTCGAAATACGACGCGAAGACCCTCACGGCCGACCAGGCGAAAACCATCCACGAAGCCTTCCGCCAAGCCGGCATCCGGGGCGGCCCGGCCATGAACGCTGCCGTCAAAGCGGCCGGTTTCGACCCTGACCAGTTGCGCGACCTGGCCCCGCCGCCGGGGCAAGCCGGCGCTGGCGACCGGCCTGCGGCTCCCCGTCGCGAGGGCGCCCCGGCCCCGGGCGACGACAACCGCCCCCAGCCCCAAAGCCAGGAAGCGCGCGGACAAGGCGGCTACTCCACCGAACAGGCCATCTCGGACCGGGCGCAACTGAACACCATCGCCTTCGACGGCCTCGCCTTCCTGACCGGCGACCTCGGCGGCAATACCTTCCTGCCTCCCGGTAAGGTCGCAGACTTCTGCGGCTTCCAGTACATGCGCGACGTGGATACCAACCAACTCGGCCACAATACCTCGTTCGTGCCGCGCGCCGCCAACAACATCCTGCACCTCCTGAGCGACGCCCAGAAGGCCCAACTCGTCGCCCTCGCCAAAGAGCAGGAAGCCATGTTGACCCAGTTCGCCCACCAGCGCTTTCCGTTGATCAAGGCCTTCTGCCGGCAACTTGCCGGCGATCTCCCGCCGGGCACCAGCGGCCTCAACCGCGAGGCGGTTATGGCCTACACCGCCGGGGTCTTTGAAATCGACGGCCAGCTCAGCTACCGGCGCGCCCAAGTGCTCGGCGGCATCATCCGCTCCCTCACCGACAAACAGCAGGAATACCTGGCCAAAATGGCCTTCAACAACTCCTCCACCTGGCCCGAACTGGAAGATCAGGTCGATAAGAAGAGCCTCTCGCATACCGCCCACGTCGCCGTCATGACCTACGCCAGCGAAATGTTCAGCTGGTACGCCGGCAACCTCGAGGCCGATGTGTACTTCTGCCCCGAACGACACGCTACCTACTTCGGGTCGTTCTACATGAAGGACATCCCGGCCATGGGCAACCCCAACTACTCCATCAGCACCTCCCTCACCGGCGACAGCGGCGAAGCCTTCCTCGCCGCCCTCACCGAACCCCAGCGCCAGCTCGTTACCAACCTGGTCGAGCAGCAGCGCGCCGACCTCGCCGAGATCGTCACCACCCGCCGCGCTATCGCTACCGAGTTGCGGCGCTTCATGCGGGAAGCCACCGTCGACCAGAACCAGGTCATCGCCCTGTCGCGCCGCTACGGTGAACTGGATGGCGAAATCTCCTACTTCTATGCCAGCGCCTTCGCCCAGGTGGGCAAAACCCTGACGCCCGAGCAGAAGAAAACACTGCTGAAGCTGCGCAACCTGGACGCCAAGTACACCTGCAAAGGCGCTTACCTGTTCTCGCGGGCCATCGACATGCCCACCCTCCCCAATACCGATTTCCTGTTCGCCGCCGGCACCCCCGCCACCACCGCGCCCGCCGCCAAGACGGCCTTCGTCCTGCGCAGCCCGGCCGTCGCCGCTGGCGGACTGCTCCCCCAGGACTACACCGGCGATGGCAGCAGCGCCACCCTGCCGCTGGAATGGAGCGGCGCCCCCGCTGGCGCCAACAGCTACGCGGTCATCATGCACCACATCCCCGGCCCTGGCGAGGTCAAGTGGTACTGGATCCTCTACAACCTTCCGGCCGGCACCCAGAGCCTGCCCAGGAACGTGACGGGCCTCGGCACCCTCGGCAACAACAGCGTCAATGGCCGCACCGAGTACGCCCAGCCGCATTCCAAAGGGCCCGGCCCGAAAACCTACATCTACACCGTCTATGCCCTCTCGGCAGCCCCGCAACTCAAGCTCCCGTCGGCCCAGGTCAACCGCGAGGTCCTGCTGGCTGCCATGCAGGATCGTATCCTCGCCACCGCCGAACTGCGCGTGGTCTACTCGCGGCCCGCAGGAGCGACGGCTGTGAAGGGCGAAGCTCCTCCTGAGCGGCAGTAGGCTGGAGGGCGGTTCCCCTGGAGGGCGAACCTCCCCAGGGGGGCGCAAGTCAGCTTCGTAGGTGGTTGATTGTATGATACTTGCCGCAACCTCGTATGACACCAGGCGCTTCCCATTCCGCCCCTCGTCTGCCGCGGCGGACGAAGGGCGTTGGAGGGCGCCGCTGCGTCGGCGCCGCGGCGGCCACGCAGGGCCGCCCTCCAGGCGATCCGGCGCGTCCCGGCCGGATCGGAATGGGAACCGCGTTGGCAAGTCTCATTCTGGTATGTCCGGCCTCCAAGCCGGGGGCCCCGCTGAACCCTGAACTGATCTTCTTGCAAAGCACTGCCGGGCCAGGCACATTACGGGCCATGTCCGAAACCGCGCCTGGAGCAGCGGCAGCGAGCCTGAAGTAAGATGGTCGGCAAACCCCCTGAAAAACGTCCGTCGGGCCGACTCTGGCGCGCAGCCGGGCCGGTGGTCATCCTGCTGGCCGCCCTGGCTATCGTCGCGGTCATGTTGCAGGTCCTCGGTCCGGCCTATCTGCTGGTGTTCGCCATGAACGTCAGCATGGTCACCCTCGTCCTGACCCTGATCATCTACCGGCGTTACCACGACTGGCGGGTTCTGCCCCTGGCCCTGCTGTTCTTCTGGAACACCTTCCAACAGACGCTGTGCTCGGCCACCGACATCCTGGGCTTACGCGCTCCTGCCTGGGTGACCTGGCTGGCCGACGCGCCGCTGGTGGTGCCGACCCTCCTGGGCTTCGCCGCCGTCGTTTATCTGTGGCGGGTCTTCCAGGTACAGGCCGACCTGCAGCAGCGTGAACAGGCCCTGGCCGAACGCCTACGCCAGGCGCAGCACTTGGAAAGTCTTGGGGCCATGGCCGGCGGGGTGGCGCATGACTTCAACAACATTCTCACCACCATCGTCGGCAATACGGCCTTGATCCTGCTCGATGCCCCGAAGGGCTCCGAGATGGCCGCCGCGGCACGTAGCATCCAGCAGGCCGCGGACCGGGCCACCGCCGTCAGCCGACAGATGCTCGACTACTCCGGCTGCGGCAAGTTTCGGCCGGAACGTCTGGACTTGGCCCGACTCGCCGAAAGCCTGCAACCGCGGCTGCGGGCCAGCCTGCCAGACCGGGTGCGACTGCTCGTCGAGGCCGCTCCGGAACCGGCGCCGGAGGTGGTGGCGGACTGCTCTCAGATCCAACAGGTCCTCGTCAATCTGGTGGCCAATGCCGCCGAGGCCACCCCTGGCGCTGGCACGGTGACCCTCCGCACCTCCGCCGTCAGCGCCGACGAAGCCTTGTTGGCCACCGGCGTCAACACCACGGCGCTGGCGCCAGGCCTGTATGCCGTACTCGAGGTCGAGGACACGGGCGCCGGCATGGACGAGAACACTCGCCAGCGCCTGTTCGAGCCGTTCTTCAGCACCCGCGCCGTGGGCCGGGGCATGGGCCTCGCGGCCGTGTTGGGCATCGTGCGTGGACACCATGGAACCATCCGGGTGCAGACGGCGCCCGGCAAAGGGACCCGCCTGCAGGTACTGCTGCCGGCAGCCCGCGACGGCGAGGCCCCCGCGGTCACGACGGCAAGCCCCCGCCAGTATGAGCTTCGTCCACCTCAGCCAGGAGCCGAGACATGAGCCGACAGATTGCCCGGGATGCGATCAACCTGCGCCCCACTCCCCGCCTTGCCCATACCGAGTACTCCGTGGGGCACTACCACTCGGGGATCATCGAGGCCACGATCGGCAAACGTACCGGCACCGCCGCCGACAGCCGCCGCTTCAATGACGCCTGGGATATCGACTTCCTCTTCGGCGTCCACGACGGCCCGGTGGGCTGGGGGCAGCGCGGTCGCGTCACCGATATGGGCCACGCGGACTACGCCGAGGGCGGCACGGACCGGCGCGAGCCCCAATCCTCCCCCTTCGAGTCCGCTGCGCAGGTCCTTGAATTCGATGCGGTCAAGGAGTACGGCCTGCCCGATTTCGCGGGGCTGGTGAAGTGCTATGAAGACCACTTCCAGGCAACCCAGACCGCCAACCCGAATCAACTCTACACCGGCGGCTACTACAAGACCGTGATCTCCGGCGCCATCCAGGCTTTCGGCTGGGACATGCTGCTGACGGCCGCCGCCGACAAGGAACGCTTCGCCCACGTGCTGCGCTCCTTCGGCGCGCTTACCCTGCATCACGTCAAAGCCTGGGCCGAAACCTCCATCGAGGTCTTCATCCAACACGACGACTTCGTCTGGACCGAAGGGCCCTTCATGGATCCCGCCTTCTACCGCCAGGTCATCATCCCGCTGTACAAGCAATGCTGGGATGTCCTGCACCGCGCCGGCAAGAAAGTGATCTTCTGCAGCGACGGCACCTTCACCGTGTTCATGGACGACCTGGCCAAAGCGGGCGCTGAAGGCTTCATCTTCGAGCCGACCAACGACTTCGCCTGGGTGGTACAGAACTTCGGGCGAACCCACTGCCTGGTGGGCAGCGCGGTGGACTGCCGCACCATGACCTTCAACGGCTGGGACGCCGTCAAGCGCGAGATGGATGCGACCCTGGCGCTGGCGCCGCAGTGCGCCGGGCTGATCTGGGCCGTGGGAAACCACATGCCGGCCAACATACCGACCGAGATCGGCATGTGCTACATCCAATACCTCAAGTCGCACTGGAGCCGCTGAAGAGGGAGCGTGATAGCGTGAGAGCGTGAGGGTGTAAGGGAGTAAGGGAGTGAGGGAGTAAGGGAGTAAGGGTGTAAGGGAGTAAGGGTGTAAGGGAGTAAGGGAGTAAGGGAGTAAGGGTGTAAGGGAGTAAGGGAGTAAGGGAGTGAGGGTGTGAGGGTGTAAGGGAGTAAGGGTGTAAGGGTGTAAGGGAGTAAGGGTGTAAGGGTGTAAGGGTGTAAGGGTGTAAGGGTGTAAGGGTGTAAGGGTGTAAGGG
>CAILKC010000015.1 GCA_903834675.1 uncultured Victivallales bacterium
CGCCCCGGCAGGGCTCAATCTCGTTTTGGATTCCATTCCCAGGGCGGTGCCCAGGGCTGAGGAATAGCCGCGCTTTCAGCGCTCCGCGGCGTCTGGCATTCGCGACACGTTCCGCCGGAAGTCTCCTCCAAGAGTCAAGGGACCCGTTCTGCTCGCCGGACGCGGAGACGATCGAAACAAGAACCGACCTGTGCAATAAGAGAGTCCGTCTGAAGCGCTGAAGGCGCGCTGCCATACCAGCCCAGGGCAACGCCCTGGGAATAGATCGGTAACCCCGTCGTGTCTGTCCACACCCAGCTTGTATGCGCGGGCGCCTCCGCTGAAACGTATTCGTTCGTCCCCAGCGGCATGGCCACGCGGTAGAGGTTACGCCCGCAGCGGACGGGGTCGCCGCGCTGCAGGCGGATGCCTTGGTGCCAGTCCGTCCAGGCGCCGGGGGCGCAGGTCAGTTCCGTAGGTGGTGACTACTCTGGTCCTGGGTTTCAGGAAACGGCGAGACGGGGAAACGGGGAAACGGCGAGACGGGGAAACGGCGACTGGAGGAGACGGAGAGAGAGAGACTGGCGGAGAGGAAAACAGGGTTCGGGACCGCGGCCGGACCTACCGGAATGAGACTTGCCGCCGCGGTTCCCATTTCGATCCGGCGCGTCCCGGCCGGATCGGAATCGGACCCGCGTCGGCACGTCTCATTCCGGTAGGTCCGGCCCCAGCCGGGGATCCTGCTGACCCTGAACCCTGTTTTCCTCTCCGCCAGTCTCCCAGTCCGTCTCATCCAGTCGCCGTTTCCCCGTTTCCCCGTCTCGCCGTTTCCTGAACCCCAGGACCTGAGTAGTCACCCCCAACGGAGCTGACTTGCGCCCGCCGCCCCGCCTGAATCTTGTCTCTGCTCCACGACGGCGCTATCTTCTGTCCGTCCCTGGGAAGTTGTTCCCCAGCCGTTTTCCTTGGTGGTGGCCTTCGCCTCGCGCCCGGGTCATGCCCTCTCCATGAAAATGCCACGCACACTCACCTGCTGCCGTAGGCTTCTTTTTCCCCTGCTGTTTTTGCTGGCCGGGGTGCTGGGGGCCTGGATGGCCGTCAGTGGCGACAGCGTGACGGTGGACGAGTATGTGCATCTGCCAGCCGGGGCCTATGCTCTGCACACAGGGCATTTTCAGTTGCAGCGCAAGAGTCCGCCACTGGCGCGGATGTGGGCGGCCCTGCCCGCGGTGCTGGGTGCCGCGGTCATCCCTGACGAGGCCTGCTGGACGCAGTTCTCCGGGGGGTGGGATGGCTGGATCTACGGGACGGCGTTCCAGCTTCGCAACCTGCCTGCCTATGACCGGCTGTACAGCCTGGGCCGACTGCTGAACGGCCTGTGGCTCATCCCCTTGGGCTTGGCTCTCTTTCTCTGGGCTGAGCGTTTGTTTGGGCGGCGGAGTGCCTGGGCGCTGCTGGTCATGCTGGTCTTCTCGCCGACCTTCTTGGCGCACGGTCCGCGGGTGACCACGGATCTCGCGGCGACGACCTGTTTCGTTCTCTATGTGTGCCTGTTACGTCGGATCCTATGGCGCGAGGGTGGGATGGGCTGGAGCCTGGCGCTGGGGGTAATTCTGGGGGTGGGGTTGCTGGTTAAGCTCAGCCTGGTTCTGGCGCCCTTGGTCGGCCTGAGCATCCAGGCCGGGATACTGCTCTGTGAAGGCAGCGGCAACGGCCGCGAGAGAGGCGGTGGTCGGCAGCGGCTGCTCCGGCACGGTGGCCTGCTGCTGCGGAGCCAGGTGTTGCCGTTGGCCGTGGCGGTGCTGCTGATCAACGCGCTCTACCGGTTCCAGGGGAGCGGCCGGGCGCTGGGGTCGTATACCTTCGAGAGTCAGGCGCTGCAACGGCTGGGGAGTACGCTGCCGGGCTTCCTGCCGGTCCCCCTGCCGAGCGACTACGTGCTGGGCTTTGATGGCCAGAAGCGCGATGCCGAAACCGGCGAGTTCCCCGCCTATCTGCTGGGTAAGTGGTCCACCGGCGCCCTGCGCTCCTATTTCCCCCTGACGCTGCTGACCAAGACCCCGCTGGCCCTGCCGATTCTGCTCGGCCTCGGCCTGCTGGCCATCCTCGCCTCGGCCGCGACCCGGCGAGCGCCGGAACTGCTGTTTGTAGCACTTCCGCCGGCGCTGCTCTTGGCGGTCATGGTCACCGGCAATCACCTCTACATTGGCATCCGCTACTGCCTGCCGATCCTGCCGTTTCTGTTTCTGTTGGCGGCCGCAGCGTTCCGCGACGGCGTTTCGCGGCGCGAGCGGCTGGTCCGCCGAGTTGCGTGGGTCCTGCTGCTGAGCTGGGTGGTATCGACCGTCTCGCAGTATCCTTACTATCTGGCGTACTTCAACGAGGCGGCCCGGGGTCCCGGTCTCGCCGGCGAGGTGCTGCTGGACTCCAATCTCGACTGGGGACAGGACCTGAAACGCCTGGGCGCCTTTGTTGAAGCGCAGCGCATACCCATGGTGTATCTGGCGTATTTTGGCCATGTTTGGCCGCAGCAGTACGCGATTCCGGCGGCGCCGCCGCCAAACGGTCCGGTGGAGGGCTGGGTCGCCATCAGCATTTCCCTGCTCAAGGGCCAGGTCTACGCCCGGACCTATCTGACCGGCGAGTTGGTGCCTCTGGGAGGTGAGCAGTTCGCCTGGCTGCGCGGCCTGACGCCGGTGGCAAAGGTCGGCCGGAGCATCCTGGTCTATCACCTCGGGCCGGGCGGGGTGGCGTTGCCGCTGGCAGGCGCCGCGCCGCGGCCGTAAGGGAGCGGCGGGCGGGCTTCCGTCCGGCTCGATTCGACCGCCGGAGCCGGGGCGAAAACCTGCTCAAGCAAGGCGGGATTTGGGTTCCAGGCGATCGCGAAGCACGGCTCGCCCAGCGGTCCGGGCGATTCGAGTTCATAGATCACGGCGGTAGGCTGGCCCGCGCGCCGGGCCGCGTCGACCCGTCGGGGGTACTCGGGCAGGCGGTCACGGGGGTCGCGCCAGCGCGCCAGCACCCGTTCACGACTCTCGAACAGGATATTCCACTGCAGCATCGGGTCGAGGCAGTAAACGTGGCGGACGCCGCGGCTCTCCAGTTCTCGCACCATGGCATGGACCTGCTCGCGCCGCAGTCCTACGTCCTGTGGGGCAGGGCCATACACGCAGGGCGAGCGCATCTCGTTGGCCTGGATCAGTCCCCCCGAGAGCAGCAGCCCCGCAAGAGCGCCGACCTGCCAGCGGCTTGGCAGCGCGCTCGAGACCCGGGCCAGCGCCAGGCAACTGAGCGGGTAGAGCACCAGCAGGTGCCGGGGAACCAGCAATGCCGGGTCAACCAGAACAACCACGGCCGCAGCGCTTAGGATCAGCCCCAGGAGCGGCCGGTCGTGGCGGGCGGCGAAGACCGTCGCCAGGGCGAACCCGACCAGCCACACGGCGGCCGCCAGCAGGTAGGCGGGCGGGGGCAGGCTGCGAGAGTTCAGATTGGGCGTGAACAGGGCCACCGCCAGGCGCGGCAAGGCGGCCAGGATCGCGCCGGGCTGAAAACGCGCCGCCGCCGGGTTCCACACGCTGCCCTCTCCCGGCCAGAGGAGGGCCATGGCCAGCAGCGAGAAACCGACAAGCCACGCCAGAAAGACGAGACGTCGCCGGAGGCCGTCCGCCCGCACCACTGCGTCAAGGGCGAGGTAGCCAGCCAGCGGCAGAGCGATGGGGTGTGCGAATGCTGCCAGCGGGATGAGCGCCGCCGCCAGGGCGGGCGCGAGTTTCCTCTCACGCACCCACAGGATGGCCAGGCAACCGAGCACGGCGACCTGGTGTCCCCCGGCGACCTTCAGACTCCACTGCGCGCCCTGCGGTGAGAATCCGTACAGGGCTGCGGCCAGCAGGGCCGTGGACGGGCCGTAGCGGGCGCCGGCAACGGCGTACAGCAGAACCAGGCACAGCAACCAGAGCAGTAACCCGACGGCCTTGAGGGCTGTATCCGAGACCCCGAAGACGCCGAAGAGCAAGGCGGCCAGATGGACCTCAACCCCGGTTCCGGCCCCGTAGCGCACCCCGTAGGGATAGATCGGGTGAACCCCGCGCTCCAGAACGTGAACCGCCATGACGCCCTCAACCGCCTCGTCCCCATCCGCCAGGCTCTGACTGGTCAGCAGCAGGGCCACCTTCAAGCCGATGGCCACGCACAAGAGCAAGCAGAGCACCTGCCGCCCGGTCAGCCGCCGCCAAGGATCCTTGAGCTGACAGCGCACCTGTACTCCTTTACTGCACGCGACATAGCCGGTAGCGGTCCGACTGCCAGAGGATGGCCAGCCGGCCCGATCCGGTAAGGGCGCCCAGAGCCTGGGCGAAGGGCACACAGCGGCTCAGGTACTCCGGCAGCAGGTCCGGACCTTCGGGCTCGGTAGCCAGCAGCACGTGGGTGATCCCCTGCTGTCGCAGCACAGACAAGATGGCCTCCGGAGTGGCGGCGAGCTCCGGCGGCGTGAACCGGCCCGCCTGAAAGAATGGGGTGCCGATCACCCCCTGACGGGGTAGGTACAACGTCCGATGCTCGAACAGGAGCAGAACCCGTGCTTCCGGCGGGGTCAAGACGCCCACCGCATCCATGGCCGGCAGGTACTTCCCGTAGGTTCCCGTGTTGATGAAATCCACCGCCGCCAGTCGGCCGAAGACCGTGCGCCAGGCGTGGACATAGTAGCCCGAATTCCCCAGCGGCAGGCTGAACAGGGTGAGCGCCGCCAGAACCCCTCCTGCCAGGCGTCGCACCCCCGGCGGCAGCCGCGCCAACCCTTCGCCCGCAAGCACGGTTGCCACCAGCGCCGCGGGCACCAGAAACCGACTCTGCTGCGCCGTGGCGAACCAAAAGACATACAGGGCCGCGCCGATCCAGGCAGGAAACAGACAGAGCCACTCCGACCGCCGCGCCGCACAGACCACCGCCAGCAGAGCCAGGGCCAGAACCACGAGCCCCTGCCAACCGAACCCCCCCTCGAAGAGCTGCGGTCGCAGAGCCAGAAGCAGCGGGGCGCTGAAGAACCCGGCCACCGAGTGCAGGCCGAACCTGGCGCTGCCGATAGCGTGATGGTAGGCGCTCATGGCCAGTTCGGCCGGCGCAGCGGTGAACCAGGCGGCGAAATAGGGGTGCAGCGGGTTCCCCGTCAGCAGCCACGGTCGCAGGTAGAACGGCAGCGCGGTCGCGGCCGCCACCGCCAGATACACCGCCACGATGACCCCCAGCCGCGGCCGCAGCAGGCGCCGCCAGTGCAGGCCGTACCAGACAAGAGGGAGCAGGACCAGCACTGCCCCGGTCAACTTGACTGCCGCCGCGCCGCCCGCGAGCAGCCCCAGGAGCAGGGCTCGACCCAGTTCGCTCGTGCTCGGGGCCACGGGCAGGACGCGTCGAAGCTGCAACAGCATGAGGGTCAGAACCAGAACCACCATCTGGTCCACATAGGTGTCGGTGGCGCTCATCAGCACCGTGGCGCTGCTGGCGAAGGCGAGGGCCAACAGCAGCGCGTAGGATTGAGCCAGACGCTCCCGCAAAAGCAGATACAGCCCACTCAGCGCCAGCAGCCAGACCACGTACATGAGCAGCTGCGGCGCGATCAGCCCGTCCAGCGGCAGCAACAGCCAGAACCACAACTCGGCCAAAAGAGGGAAGCCGGAGTAGGGCAGGTCGGAATACACGGCGGGATAGCCGTCACCATGCCAGCGGCTGGGCACGGCAATGTGGTAGACCAAGGCATCCCAGCTCACCGGCGGACAGAGCGCCGCGCCCAGGGTGATCACGATCAACAGGCCCAAACCGGCCACCACCAGCGGCGCCGCCCGCGGGTAGACGCCCTGCCGGAACGCGCTGCGCCCGGTGATCCACAGAGAGGGTATGGCCGCTGCCGCAACCGCCGCCAGATACCAGAGGGTGGAGACCCGGCCAAAGGCGTGAAGCAGGCCCAGGACCATGCCCCCCCAGCCCACCACGATCATCCCTACCGTCAGCGCTACCAGAGCCCACTCCCACGACAGGCGCGGTTCCCGGCGCCGCAGCACCGCCGCACCCATGCCAGCCGCGCCCAGCAGGAACCATCCCACCGCCGCGAGGGCGCTGAATACCGACGATTGGGACTGCAGCCAGGCGCTCATTCGGCGTACCCCTGGCCTGGTGATGAAGGTGATTCGATGACTGCGGCCCCAACTGTTCTAGCCTGGCGCCCACGATTATTCAAACCCGGCCTTCCAGAGGACGGCTTTTAGATCAACCCGGTTTCTTGCTCGCGCCCACGGACCCCACCAGCGGCAAGTTCCTGAGGGCCGCTGGCGCAGGGCACGCGAAGCACGGAAACGTACGCGGAAGGGGTGGAGATGTCAACCGTAGCGGTCGTGTCCGACCCCAGCCGGGGATCCTGCTGAACCCTTGTATGAGACTTGCAGCAAGCTCCTATGACACCAGGCGCTTCTCATTCCGCCCTTCGTCCGCCGCAGCGGCCACGCAGGGCCGCCCTCCAGGCGATCCGGCGCGTACCGGCCGGATCGGAATGGGACCCGCGTCCAACCCTGGAGCCCGCGATGCCCAGCCCGTTCCGGGCGGGTTCGCGGTA
>CAILKC010000016.1 GCA_903834675.1 uncultured Victivallales bacterium
AAAAAGCGACCTGTGCAATAAGGGAGTCCGCCTGGAGCGCTGAAGGCGCGCGGCCATACCAGCCCAGGGCAACGCCCTGGGAATAGGATAGTTATGGGATTGAGCCCTGTAGGGGCGAGCTATCTGCCCTACCTTCGCGCCGAGGTCGCATGGTCCGCCCCTTCAGGGCTCAATCTTCGCTGTGGACGGGTACCCAGGGCGTTGCCCTGGGCGCCCGAAGCGCCCCTTTGGGGCTGAATACCTCGGCCCATCCGTATTGCACAGGTCGCAAAAAAGGGCAAGCCGGGGGACTTGCGCGCCGCCCGAGCCCAGCTCTAGTTACGAAGCCGCCGAAAGCACCGCGCTGAGCCCCGGCGCTGCCGCGCCCCACCGTGGCAGACAACTCGCCTGGCCAGCGCCGGTCCCCCGGCACAGGAGCAGCACCCATGGCAGCCTATCGCGTCGCCTTCATCGGTACCGGCAAGAAGAAGCCGCGGGGGGACCTCAACGGCTACTTCATGGCCTACCAGCACGCCCCCGGCTACCGGAAGCTGCCGGACTGCGAACTGGTGGCCTGTGCAGACATCGTCCGCGAGCACGCCGAGGCCTTTGCCGCCGAGTTCAGCGTGCCGCGGGTCTACACCGACTACCGCGAACTGCTCGAGCGTGAGAAGCCCGACATCGTCAGCATCTGCACCTGGCCCCATCTCCATGCCCAGATGACCCTGGACTGCATCGCCGCGGGGGTGCCGGCCATCCACTGCGAGAAGCCCATGGCCCTGACCTTCGGCGAGTGCCGCGCCATGCTCGCTGCCGCCGAGGCCGCGCCCGGCACCAAGCTGACCTTCAACCACCAGCGCCGCTTCGGAGCCCCCTTCCGCCAGGCGCGCGAACTGCTTACCGCGGGCGCCATCGGCACGCTGCAGCGTCTGGAGTCCTCTGCCGGCGATCTCTACGACGGCGGCTGCCACTGGGTGGATTTGCTGAACTACCTCAACGGCGAGACCGCCGCCGAGTGGGTCATCGGCCAAATCGACGGCCGCGAACCGCGCCTCGCCTTCGGGGCGCCGTCCGAGTACCAGGGCGTCTGCCACCTGCGCTACCGCAATGGCGTCATGGCGGTCATCTTCACCGGCGGCGCCTGCCGCGACTTCGGACCGCCGTTCCGCCTGGTCGGTAGCGAGGGCCTCATCGAGATCGCCTGGGATCCCAGCCCCGGTCCCATGCTGCGGCACCTGCGCTGGGGCGGCGGCTGGACCCCCGTGGACTGCCACGGCGAGAACCTGCACGGGCCGGGCTACATCGACCGCGCTATCGCCGACATCGTCGACTGCCTGCGCAGCGGGCGCACTTCCGAGCTCTGCGTTCAGAACGAGATGAAGGCCATGGAGATCGTCTTCGGCTGCTACGAATCCTGCCGCCGCCGCGGCCGCGTGGACCTGCCCATGGATATCACCGACTCGCCGCTCATCGCCATGATCGAGAATGGCGATCTCAGGTGATCGGAGGCAGGTCGCTTGGCATCTCGCCGGTCCCGACGAAGGGGTCGACGAGTCCCTCTCAACCCCCGCCCGCTCACCGGCTATCCTGGCGAAAAGCGGTGAACAGCGTCAGGGCATAGGCCGCGGCAGTCAACCCCAAACCAACGAGGAACGCTCCGCCCATAGCCTCCACCCCAGCCGCTGACAGGTGATAGACGTACGTGAGCCCGCGGGTCGGCAATCCCGCCGTCACCACCGGGATCAGCCAGCGAACCACCGTCAGTTCAGCCATAGAGATGACCGTAACCAGAACCGCAATCCACGGCCTGACCTGCCCAAGCACATGTCCGGCATAGCATAGAACCAACACG
>CAILKC010000017.1 GCA_903834675.1 uncultured Victivallales bacterium
GAGAAGGACCTGCCACGCATCAAACCTGCGCATGTCCGCTACGAGAGCGCGTAGAGCATGTTTCCGCGCCAGGCTGACATTGCCGCGGTTGAAGAGCGCCCAGGCCCAGTCGGTGTGCCACTGAGAGGCGGATTCAATCAGAGGGAAGTCGGCCAAGATCACCCCGGCCGGATCGAGGCCGCGCCGGCGTGCCGCCTCGGTCACCAGGCGCGTCCTGAGTTCGAGCCACTCGCGGCGCTTCTCCCGGTCGGAAAGCGCCGTGTGACTGCTCCAGTGCTGCCGCCAGTCAAACAGACAATCGGGCAGGTTGGCGAAATCACCGCTACCCAGCAAACGCAGGTAGACATCCAGATCGTCGGTACACCCTACATCCTCACGGTATCCCCCAATGGCCCGCAACGCAGACATGCGCAACATGGCACTGGGTTGGGCAATCACCGTGCCGATGCCGCGCAGGAGTTCCCGCTCGATACCCGCATGATCGAGGGGAAGAACGGCTTGTTTCAAGACGGCGCCATCGCCATCGATCAGGCAGTAGTGCGTCCCCAGGATGACACAACCCGGATGGGCCTGCATGTACTGCACCTGCCGCTCCAGGCGTTCCGGGCGTGAGACATCGTCGCCATCCATCAACGCCACATACTCACCGCGCGCAATCTCGATCCCCCGATTCTTGGTTCCACCGAACCCCAGTCGCTTGACGGAATGGATGACCCGCACCCTGGAATCGAGACGGGAGTAGCGATCCAGAATCTCGGCAGTACCGTCATTGGAGCAGTCGTCGACAATGATGTACTCGAAGCCGCGAAACGTCTGCCCCAGCATGCTCTCAACGGCGAGACCGATGTAGCGTTCCCCGTTCCGAACTCCCGTCAGAACAGTGACCAGAGGTTCCATATCCAGACCTCCCATTTCTCTCACAGGTGCCTTGCCCGAATCACCCCGGTCACCGAGCATGTCCCGCGGCCAACGCTTACCGACACAGCCGCCTTCGCAGGCCGCGTCCGACTCGTCGTAGCACCTGGCCCGCCATAGCTGGCGCATCGAGCATCCGGTGTTGCAGTTTCAGGAACCAATACTTTTCGGTAATCGAGTTCGATAGCGCCGGCAACCGCGCCCATTCCGAGGGATATAAATCCGGATTGTCGGACCAGGAACCGGGGCGAAACCGGCCTTCTGCCGGGTGGATAACCCTCTTGCCTGGTACGCTCGAAAGCCAGGCGCCCCACCACGAGAACGTGGAGGCGGAGACTACATGGTTCTTGCATTGAGTCATGAGATACAAATCCTCCCAGCATTCATTGCCGTCGATGAAGACCAACTCGACGGGGAGGCCAGCCAGTCGAGCTCGGGCGGACTGCATATCGTCGGAAAACACGGCCACCCGGCGGGGTGCCAGCATCGCGACCGCCTGGCGGTAGTAGGCTGCCCCGGGAGTGAAGAAAGCTAGTTTCGTCGGAAACGTGCAGTAATCACCGAAACGCAGATGGAAACATGTCATTTGGGGCAGCTCCAGTCCCGCGTACTTATCTCGCACTCGCTGGGTCATCTCGGGACGAAAGCGGTACCACCGTCGCACCTCAGGTTCAGTAGTCGCGAAGTAGCGCCACGACTCGAAGTTGCCATCGTAGTCAGTGCCGTCCGGCGCACACTCCGCCTCCGGGTAGTATTTGAGGCGCAGGTCGCGGAAGACATGAGTGTACTCTGCGGTTGGCGCCCGTTCCGCCGCGTCCTCCAGCGTCAAAACGCTGTCGCCAATCCAGCCCGGACAGTAAAAGTGCGTACCGTGACGGCGGGCAACGGTGCGAAGAAACGCATACTGGAACAATTGGTTTCCCAGGCGGCCCATTTGGCCGAATCGGGTCATGCAGAACACGCGGGGATCTCCTGCTCCTGTGGACGACCTGGACCCCTAAGAGAAACCGACCTGTGCAACAAGGGAGTCTGCCTGGAGCGCTGAAGGCGCGCTGCTATACCAGCCCAAGGCGCCCCGTTGGGGCTGAAGACCTCGGCCCATCCACGCTGAAGCACCCTATTTTACCAGTTCAATATTCCTGAAAAGCAGATTCCCTATCTGCTCTCCACGAGAATAATCGGACATCAACTCAAACCCCTGCTTTTGCAGCAACCGAACAGTCTCAGCCTTGGTCAGTGCCCCAGAATAAGAAGACAACTCGCCATATTCGGTGTAAAGATACTTACACCTCTTGAGGGTATTCGCGGCGCCCTCAATCATGTCTTTCTCGGCGCCCTGGATATCCGACCAGATAAAATCTATTTCCTTAATGCCGTTCTGTTCGACCCAGGAATCCAGTCGCAGTGAGCGTACCTCCACCTTGCGGCCAAACTTCAGCCAGGGATAATCCTTCGGGCTTGACTTTGCCTCCTTGATGGAAGAAGAATAATCCCAATCTATTTTCTTGAAAAATGCATACAGCCAACCTAACCCTAGATACTTATACCGCCTTGGAACGGACTCTGGCGGACATCCTGAGGACATATTGAGCGTGACTTTCCCATCCACATTCGAGACAGCGGCCTCCGTCAAGACACAGCGCTCATCCTGGATTGCCGCCTTGAATTGTTTGATACACCTGGGGTCCGGATCAAAACAGTAAATCCTGATATCCCTGAAGGTATCCAAGAACTTGCGGGTATCTTCTCCCGCATGGGCGCCCAATTCCAGCACAACAGGATCTTCTTTCTGCAATATGTCTTTGGTCATCGCAGGCTCAAACATTCTCGGCTCCCTCTTGCTGACTGAAGGGGCGGTCCATGCGACCTCGGCGCGGAGGTAGGGCAGACAGCTCGCCCCTCAAGGCCATTCGATTCTACTACACTCGACTCTTTCACCACAGAGGACACCGAGAGCACAGAGGCTGGCGATAGGGTTTGGGTGATCTATACATGAGACTCTTGCCGAACCCCTCACGACTCGCGAGGCCGCTCGCCCTCCACAGGTTGCCGCCGCCGCGACGCCTTTAGGCTGGAGGGCGAGACGCTGGCGAGCCGAGGGTTCTGAAAGCGCCTCACCTACCTCACTCTTCTCCAGTGCGTTGATCTCGGTGCTCTCGGTGCTCTCTGTGGTTGACAAAAATGAGAATCGAATGGCCCTGTATGAGTGAGAAGCTGTGGTAACTACTCAGGTCACAACTCAGGTGCATTTCCCTGCCCCAAAGGGGCTGTGGCCCAGAGCCCAGGGTTGCGGCCATGGTGCCGCTACCCTGGGCATATATGGACATGGCCTCCTACCCCAACGGGGTTGCGTCTTGGCACCATGACCCAACGAGGATTGGAGCGGCCGCGGCTCGCGGCCACTGCACTCGCTCACGCTGGGCCGCAGAAAGAGGTTAAGTCCGCAATACGCCTCCCACGGCTGGTCGCTGAAGCCGGCATAGAGCCAAGCCTAACCGGCATTGGATGCATCCGTTCGACCTCTGCCTGCCCGAACTCACATCCCCTGCGCCAGCACGCGCTGGTAGAGGCTCCGGTAGGCCGTTGCCTGAGCGGCAAGCGTGTACGCGGATAGCACATGCTCCCGACACCGCGCTTGTAGGCTGGACCTATAGTGCCACGAAAGCGCCTCGGCAATGGCTTGGGCCAACGCCTCGGCATCGCCCACTGGCACCAGCCGCCCGGTAACGCCGTCTTTCACGAAATCGCGCGGCCCGCCGGTGTCGAAGGCCACCACAGGAGCGCCGCAAGCCATCGCTTCGATCCCGGTCATGCCGAACGCCTCCTGAACCGAGGGCATCACAAACACATCGGCCAGGCTGTAGATCAGAGATAGAAGCGGCTCGCTGCTGATCTGCCCTAAGAGAACCGACCTCATCCCGTCAGGGAACTTGTAGTAACTCCTGCCGACGGACACCAGCATCAGCTAGAACACGCATGCTGTGCTGTGAACCATGCTTCAGGCGGAACGGTATCTCATTGAGGACAGCCACGCAGCCATTCCAAAAAACGGTAGGGCTTGAGCCAGACGGACTCGTAGAGCCGGTCGTGCCGGTTCCGCAGGCGACTGTACTCCTTGCCACGGTTCAGGAAATCGTCGGCACACAGGCCCGGGTGCTCTCGGATGTACTCTTCAAGCTTGAGGCGGCAATACTGCTCCTGTTCCGCCGTTTCGCGGTACTTCGCCAAACGGAACAACATACCGAGGACCTGCATGCGGAGCACCGCCTCGATGTCCGGTGGAAAATGCCCGCAGCACATGGCCTCCAGTGTATCTATCCTCTTCTGAATCGCCTCAAATTCACTGAGTGACGACCACACCCCGTGTGGGTGGATGCGATAGGTGGCCATCGCCTCCGGGAAGTAACCGAATCTCCCGTGCTCAGCCAGAATCATCGCCAAGGGGTGATCGCCAACCGGACAACGGTAGAAAAACCCCGGAAGGTTCCTCAAGACCGGCAGGTTCCTGAACATCACGGTACAGGTGACATAGAAGCCTCCCTCGGCCACATCGCGCAAGTCCGTGACAGGCTTGGGACCGTTCCGATCAGTGGAGTTCCTTCGCTGCCGTCCCGAGCAGCCTCCGTCGAGGGCACTGTTGCCGCCCTCCCACCGAAGATGGGTATTGTGATGCGAGCCCACGAAGTCCGGATGTCCCTCCAAGAAGTCAACCTGCTTCTGCAGTTTGCGCGAATGGTTCCAGTAATCGTCACCCTCGAGGACCGCAACGTACTTGCCGAGACATATCCCTATGGTCTTCATCCCGTTGTACATGAAGGGCACACGGTATTGCTGACGGGCCGGGTTGGCGCGGTCGCGTAGGAACAGACGAATCTTGTCCGGGTGCTGAGCGGCATACTCCAGGCAAGTCTCCCGAGTGCCGTCGGTGGAGCCGTCTTCGCCGATGCAGATTTCGTAGGGGAAATCCACCTGCTGCATCAGCACGCTGTCCAATGCCTGCCGGATGAACGGCGCGTGCTGGTAGGTGATAATGCTGACGCTAACCACCGGCTTTGCAGGCAGTTTAGACCGGTCAGCCACTTCGTAGTCCCAGCCGTCCTGACTACACGTCAACGGTGCGAATTTAGCAGGAATATCCACAGGAATTCTCAGATTAGCCGCCAACTTGGAGGCAGAGAGTCATCTACCCGCAGACCTCAGCGATCAACGGGTTCCACATTCTGCACTCGATCTCCACCACAAGTCTGACAATCTCATGGAGTCGACACACCCAACGTCAATGCACTTGAGGGAATCTACCTCGGCCGCGTGTCGGGAACTTCGCCGACCGCCCGCTCTGGCGGAGCACGGCGGGACGAACGGCTGCCGTCACCAGACCTCAGGAAGACGCGCAAGTTGAACGCCGGTCGCCGGGCGGGTCCCGACCGTTCCGCCAGGGGGGCGACGAAGTGAGCAGACGGCTTATGGTTTCGAAGCATCACCCACGAGACCAGGAGACCGTCTGCTCATGCC
>CAILKC010000018.1 GCA_903834675.1 uncultured Victivallales bacterium
CCGCGGCCTCGCGGGCAGTGGCCGCCCGGCGGCGGCCGCTCCAACTAACTCGGTGGACCGCCCGCGGCCTCGCGGGCAGTGGCCGCCCGGCGGCGGCCGCTCCAACTAACTCGGTGGACTGCCCGCGGCCTCGCGGGCAGTGGCCGCCCGGCGGCGGCCGCTCACGGGTGGGCGGGTTGCGCGCGGAATTCTTGGAGCGCGGCCTGCACGGTATCGAACATGTCGGCCGGCACGATATGGCCGCGAATCCGGGCATTGATCCGGTCCATTTCGGCGCGCCATATCTGTTCGGCCTCAGCGGAGAGCACGGTCACCTTCAGCCCTTGTTTCTGGACCATGGCTTTGATCGCTTCGTCGTCCTCGCGACGGCTGTCCGTGCGGATCTTCTTACCAGCCTTGCGGCTCGCCTCCCGGACGTAGTCCTGGACGTTCGGCGGCAGCTTGTCCCAGGCCGCTTTTGTCACCACCATCGCCCCCACCACGGGCACCCATTTCAGGTCCAGCATGTAATCTGCTTTCGTCGTCACCTGGCTGAAGTTCGCGAGAAAGGGTGGGATGGGCACGACGTCGATCATGCCGTTGCGCAGGCTCAGGAGGATCTTATCCGGCTCCAGTTCCACCGGCGTGTAGTAGGCCGTCAGCATCTCCAGGGCCTTGGGCAGGCCCGACGAGGCAAAAACGCGCCGCGTCTTGCAGTCCGCCAGGCTCAGGATCGGCTTGGTGGAGAAGAAGCGCACCCAGCCCGCGTCGCCCCAGAACAGGATGACGTAGTTCTTCTCGAGGAAAATCTTCTCAAGCCTCGGCTCGAGCCGAGTCCGCACAAAGTCCACCTCGTCCCAGTTCCGAAACACCATCGGCAGCAGTTGCAGCGCGGTCACGGACTCGTCGATCTGGCTCAGACCGACCCCGGTCAACATCGCGCCCTGCAAGGCATTGCCGCGCATGCGCCGCACGATGGTGGGCTCGCCGCCCTGGGTCCCGGGGAAAATATTGAGCGCGACCCCGCCGCCGGGGGCCAGGGCGCACTGTGCGCCAAAGTCCTCGAAGTGTTTATGGAAGGACGTGCCGGCCGGCGCCACGGTGGCGACCTTCAGTTCATAGGTAGCGCCCGCGGCCAAGCCGGTGACGCCCAGCAGGCAGGCGGCAAGCGCCCGCCATTGCAATGACCGTAACCGTGAGAGCAAAGACTGCATCGGTACACCGGGGTTGGGGTTACGGTTTCTCATCCAGCGGGGGCAGGAAGTAGTCGTCGACGTGCTCGCTCAACCAGCGGGCGCGATCCTGCATGATGACATTGGCCAGGCGTGAGTCCGGCGCGGCGCCAGGATCGATGGCAAGAGCCGCGCCGAGAAGCTGCACGAAGCGCTCGCGGTTTTCTGTGGCGATACAGACGGACTCCGCCAGGCTCACGTAGGGCCCTGCGAGCTTCCCCTCCGACAGTTCCAGGGCGCGCCGGAAGCGTTGCTCGGCGCGCACATAGGGATCACCGTCGACGCCCTGCCGCACCGTCTCGTAGGCGATCATCAACGCCGGCAGCGCCCCGTGCTCGAAGCGCTCGTCGAGTTCAAGGGCACGTTCGAGCATGGCGTCCACCTTGGGCAGGTCGCCGATCAGCAGCGCATCGGTCTTGTCGGCAGTGACCGCGGCCACCCAGGCGGCAGCCGTCCAGTACAGCAACGGCACGTCCGCCGCCGTCAACTTCGCCACCGCGGCACGTGGATCGGCCTCAAGCGCGGGTACGAAGTCCTTTCGGCAGAGGGTCAGACCGCGCAGGCCGTAGTCCCGGGCCCGCAGATAGAGTTTCTTGGCGCGGGCCCGCAACTCGCGAGAGCGGCTCAGGTCGGTCTTGCGCAGTTCATCGGACTCCTGTTCCACGAAGGCGTAAGCGTACTGGGTAAAGCCGCTGGCGGCCGCGGTGAGCAGGCCGCGGTGCCGCGGGCTCTCGGCCAGGAGCGACTCCATTAACTTCAGGCTGAAAGGGACCGCGGCCTTGACCAGCTCGGGATCATCATCCGACGAAAAGGTGGAGCCGGAATCGGCGATGGCGTCACCGAGCGCGTTGATGGTGACCCGCTTCAGCGCGCAGCCGCTGCCGCCCAGCCCAATCAGGCCCACGGCGAGAAAGAGGCGCAGCGCCTTCAGCGCCGCGGCCGTCCGCTCGATGGAATCGTTGGTCGAGATCATGGTTTGGCCGCTTTGCCCGCGGGCGCCTTACACGTCGGCCGACGCAGGGCAGTCCCACGAAAGGGGGTACCTCAGCCAGGGAACTGCCCGCTGCCGCGCAGGCAGCAACCATAATACGGCAGTCGGCGGCTGCAAGGTAACCGTGTCGGCGGGGCAGGGCTGTTCCAAGAAACGACCGCCGTCGTACCGTCGGCAGTGAAAGCGGCGTCGACGGGCCGCGGCCGCGGCCCTCTGCCGCACGCAGTCCATATCGCGCGTCGGCCAGGTGGAGTGCGTGTGGCAAGGTCGCCGACGGCGACCGCGACTGCAGCAACCTCCTATGACACCAGGCGCCCTCCAGGCGATCCGCCGCGTCCCGGCCGGATCGGAATGGGAACCGAGATCCCCGACCGGTACCGCGGTGGAACCGCTTTACGGCTCGCCGACCCCCTGGAACAATACCGTGGACAGGTAGCGTTCGCCGGCGTCCGGCAGGATGACCACGAGGGTCTTACCGGCGAACTCGGGCAGCTTGGCCAGCCGGGCGGCGACGGCGGTTGCGGCGCCGCAGGAGAGGCCCACCAGCAGCCCTTCTTCGAGCGCCAGGCGCCGAGCGTAGGTTACCGCGTCGGCACTGCTGACCTGCTCGACCCGGTCCACGATGGACAGATCGAGGGTGTCGGGGATAAAGCCGGCGCCGATGCCCTGGATCTTGTGCGGTCCCGGCTTGAGCTCCAGCCCGGCGAGCTTCTGGGTGATGACCGGGCTTTCGGCCGGCTCGACCGCGACCGACAGGATGCGCTTCCCGCGCGTCTTCTTGATATAACGCGAAACGCCGGTGATGGTGCCGCCGGTGCCGACGCCGGAGACGAGCACATCGATGGCGCCGTCGGTGTCCGCCCAGATCTCCGGGCCGGTGGTCGACTCGTGGATGGCGGGGTTGGCCGGGTTCTTGAACTGCTGCGGCAGGAACCAACGCCTCGGCTCACTGGCGGCGATCTCTTCGGCGCGGCGGATGGCCCCCTTCATGCCCTCCGCACCGGGCGTCAGGATGAGGGTGGCGCCGAAGGCGGCCAGAACGCGGCGGCGCTCGATACTCATGGTCTCGGGCATGGTCAGCGTCAGCTTGTAGCCGCGGGCGGCGGCGACATAGGCCAGGGCAATGCCGGTATTGCCGCTGGTGGGCTCGATGATCTCGACCCCGGGCTTCAGCACGCCGCGCTTCTCGGCGTCCCAGATCATGGCGGCGCCGATGCGGCACTTGACCGAGTAGGACGGATTGCGTCCCTCGACCTTGGCCAGGACCGTAGCCGGGGCGCCGTCGGTGACCCGGTTGAGCCGCACCAGGGGCGTGCGGCCGATGGACAGTGAATTGTCGGTATAGATGGTGCTCATCGTATCCTCTTTCCTTGTGAGTGGCAGGTCCCCGTTCACCGCGTAGCCAGCTTCAGTGCCTGGTCGATGTCTGCTTTGATGTCCTCGACGTTCTCGAGGCCGATGGAGAGCCGGATGTAGTCCGCGGTGACACCGGTCGTCCGCTGTTCCTCGGCGGTGAGCTGTTGGTGCGTGGTCGAGGCCGGGTGGATCACCAGACTCTTAGCGTCGCCGATATTGGCCAGGTGCGAGAGGAGTTTGACCGAGTCGATGAACTTCTTGGCGGCCTCCAGCCCGCCCTTGATGCCGAAGCCGACCAGTCCGCCGAAGCCCTGCTTCAGGTACTTCGTGGCGAGCCGGTAGCTGGGGTCGCTCTCGAGTCCGGGATAGGTCACCCAGCTCACCAGCGGGTGGGTCTTGAGCCAGCTCGCGACAGCCAGAGCGTTGGCCGAGTGCTGGCGCTGCCGCAGAGGCAGGGTCTCCAGCCCGAGCAGGAACTGGTGCGCGTTGAAGGGGCTCAGGGCCGCTCCGATGTCGCGCAGGAGGGTGACTCGGACCTTGAGGATAAAGGCCACGTTGCCCAGGCCCGGTACGTTGCCGAGGGCATCCCAGTAGACCAGGCCATGGTAGCTCGGATCGGGCTCGGTGAACTCGGGAAACTTGCCGTTGTTCCACTTGAACTTGCCGGAATCGACGATGACGCCGCCCAGCGAGGTGCCATGGCCGCCGATGTACTTGGTGGCCGAGGTGGCGAGGATATCGGCGCCGAAATCGATCGGCCGCACCAGTCCCACCCCGACCGTGTTGTCGACGATGAACGGGATGCCGGCCTCATGGGCGATGGCTGCCAGCGCCTCAAAGTCCGGGATATCCAGCTTCGGATTGCCGATGGTCTCAGCGTACACCGCCCGCGTCTTCGGCGTGATCGCCCGGCGCACCGCGTCGGTATCCCGCGAGTTGACGAAACGGACCGTGCGCCCGAGCTTGGGCAGGGTGTGGTGGAAGAGCTGGTAGGTGCCCCCGTAGAGGTTGTTGGCCGAGACGATCTCGTCGCCGAGGCGGGTGATCGCCAGGATCGAGTAGGTGATGGCGGTCTGCCCGGAGGCGACGCCAAGCGCGCCCGTGCCGCCTTCGAGAGCCGCCACACGCTTCTCAAAGACATCCGTGGTGGGGTTCATCAGCCGCGTGTAGATGTTGCCAAACTCTTTGAGGGCAAAGAGATTGGCCGCGTGTTCGCTGCTCTTGAACACGTACGAGGTGGTCTGGTAGATGGGCACCGCACGGGCTCCCGTGGTCGGGTCAGGCTGCTGGCCGGCGTGCAGGGCGAGGGTGTCGGTTCCAAGGGTACTCACGGTCGTTTATCCTTATGGCTTGGGTTCAAAACAGGGCCGCGGGGCCGGGCCGTCTCTGCCGGCCGGCCCCGCACTGCGAGAGGTGGTTCAGAAAGCGTACTGGGCGCTGAGGACGAAGCCGTCGCCGAGGCCCGTCTTGGAGGACGACGGATCGCTGTCACCGGCATTCACATAGGCCCCCACCAGGGTCAGGTTCGGGTTGACGAACCAGGCCACATGGGCGTCCCAATAGCTGGCGTTCTGGAAGTCATCAAAGCGCGCCCCGTCCTTGTACTCCAGGCCCACGGCCAGGAAGGAGAAGGGCAGCACGTCGACATTGGCGAACCAGGTGAGGTCGTGCTGGTCGTCGTGACCGAAGACGCCAGTGACCAGTTCGTCGGTGTAGAGCAGACCGCCGGAGAGAAGCACCGGGCGCGGCAACTGCGTGATCAGCTTGGTTGCCACCACGTAGGCGTCCCAGCCCGCGTCATCAATGGTGTCGCCCGTGTTGACGTCGGTGGTCTTCCACAGACCCCCGACCGAGACGGCCGGCACGAAGGCGTTGTCGCCGGCATTCTCCGGGAGCAGCAGCACCTTGGCGCCGTAGTTACTCTTGTGGATGTTGTCCGCGCCGTCCGGGGCGATGATCTCGTAGCCGTACGAAAGCTCCAGGCGCTTGAAGAAGGTCTCGGACACGCCCCCAGCCACCCAGTCTACATTCACGTCGCCGAGCCGCACGTACCAGGCGCCGATCTGGGGCCGGCTCAAGGCCAGGTGCAGGCCGCCCTTATCCTTGTCCTCCTCGGCATTCTGTCCGGAGGGGTAAGCCAGGGGGTTGAAGGCCACGCCCCCGACGCCCTGAAGGTTGTTCAGGGGAACCCCACCAAAGGCGAGTCCGGCACCCAACACCAGGCCGCTCACGGCCACTCGAATCGCCTGCTGTCTGATCGTCGTCGTCATCTTCGTTACTCCTAATCCTGCTTCGGGCGCGGTGGCCCGCTTGTGTTCTCAGGTAACAGACCTCTTATCCAAGCGCTCAGAACCGACCGTGAAAGGGCAGAGGAGCGCGCCCCCCGTCCGGCGTCGTGCCAGGGCACGACCCGGTTCACGGCCGGCCGCTACAGGCGCAGACCTGAACCGGCCATCCCGCCCCCTGAAGGGCGCGGCGACTCTCGGTAGGGTTTGTGTTTGCCGTCATGTGCTCCACTATCCTCGTTCTAAATCAGGCTAGGGATTCGCTCAACACCAGCAAAGATAACTGTCTCAATTGACTTAGTCAAGAAGACGCGATGAAAAAAGTAGTTTGGGGGTAACTACTCAGGTTACAACTCAGGTGCATTTCCCTGCCCCAACGGGGCTGTGGCTCAGAGTCCAGGGTTGCGGCCTTGCTCACCCAGGGTAGGCCGACGCCGCGGCCAACCCTGGGCTTGGGTACGCAGCCCCGTTGGGGAGGATACGCAGTTGCACCTGAATCGTCACGTTTGGTGCAATGTGGTCCGCCGCGGCGGACGCGAAGGCGCCCGCGAGTCGGGGGTTCTGCGGCAAGGGCGGGTTTGTCGTCGGCCTGCAGCCTGCAATCCGCAGCCGGGGTCCGGTACCCAGGGCGCTGCTCTGGGCTAACGGATTGTGCCCCTTCGGGGCGGCCGAACGGAGACCAGGATTGTGCCCCTTCGGGGGGGGGCGCCGGCCGGTTCAGATGGTGAAGCTGGGGACATAGCTGCCGGTGCGCTGCTGTTCCTGGTCGAGCAAGTCTTGGAGGGTTGTGCCGTCGTAGATGGCGTTGACGGCGTCCTGGACGCGTTGCCAGAGCGGCATGAAGACGCATTGCCCGTCCAGCGGGCAGTGGTTCTTGCCACTGGGGGTCAAGCAGTCGACCGGTCCCACCGGCCCCTCGATGAAGCGCAACAGTTCACCGACCGTGAGGTCGCGGGGGTGTCGGGCCAGGACATAGCCGCCCTCCTGGCCACGCTTCGACTCGACGAAGCCCGCCTGTTTGAGCTGATGCAGAATGACCCCCAGGAACTTGGGCGGGACGGCCTGGGCCTCGGCGATCTGCGGGGCCCGTACCGGGCCTTGTCCATGGCGCCGGGCAAGTTCGAATACCGCCCGCAAGGCATACTGCGATTTCTGCGATAGCAACATGAATCCCACCGGTCACAGCGGTGCGGCTCGTAACCGCACCGACACACTCACCCTACCACCCGGGGCGGCGGCGTCTTGTCGCCGGTGCCCATACTGACAGATGCCGCAGTATAGACGCTGATCGCCCGTGCTGCAAAGACCGCGGCAGGGCTTCAAAAACCGCGACCTGTGCAATAAGAGAGTCCGTCTGAAGCGCTGAAGGCGCGCTGTCATACCAGCCCAGGGCAACGCCCTGGGAATAGGATGGTTATGGGTTTGAGCCCTGTAGGGGCGAGCCATCTACACTAGCTTCGCGCCGAGGTCGCATGGTCCGCCCCTTCAGGGCTCAATCTTCGCTGTGGACGGGTACCCAGGGCGTTGCCCTGGGCGCCCAAAACGCCCCTTTGGGGCTGAATACCACGGCCCATCCTTAGCCTGGATTATTCACGACCAAGAACACCAAGAACACCAAGATAATGCATGGCAAAGTGTTACACACTTCCTGATAGTCTTGTCTCCTCGTAACTACTCAGGTCCCAGGGTTCAGGGTTCAGGAAATGCACGAGGGGAGCCGCCAGGGGCTTCGTTGTTCTCCCTCACAGACGGTTGCGCCAATAGCTTTAGGACTCTGGAAACGGCTTTTC
>CAILKC010000019.1 GCA_903834675.1 uncultured Victivallales bacterium
CCCCACATACTCTTCCTCCTCCACACACACTCCCTCCCTCCCCCCCCACCTACTCTTCCGCCTCCACACTCCCTCCCTCCCTCCCTCCCACCCCCACATACTCTTCCTCCTCCACACACACTCCCTCCCTCCCCCCCCCACATACTCTTCCTCCTCCACACACACATCAGCGCGGAGGTACGACGCGGATGGTCCGACATTTTAGGGAGTTGCGGGTGTATCGTGAGGCGTTCGATGCGGCCATGCGCATCTTCGAGTTGTCAAAGGCGTGGCCGGTGGAAGAGAGATACTCGCTCACAGACCAGATTCGGCGCTCGTCGCGCTCGGTCTGTGAGCAGGTCGCCGAAGCATGGAGGAAACGCCGCTATAGCGCGCATTTTCGCAGCAAACTAACCGACGCGGATAGCGAGGTGGCGGAGACGCAATCCTGGCTGGAGTTCGCGCTGCGGTGCGGCTACTTGGCCCAAACGACCTTTGATGAGCTGGATGCAACCTATGAGAGAGTGAGTGGCGGATTGGTCACGATGATGGCCCATGCCGAGCAGTGGTGTACCTCACACAACGAGATGAGAGAGAACATGGCCGAGTACTACATCCCCTCGCCGCCGCCCCACCCCGCCGCCCCTATTCACACACTCTCCGCCTCCCCTACTCCCTCGGCCGCCGCCCCACATCCTCCCTCGGCTCCCGCCCCACATACTCCCTCGGCCGCCGCCCCACATACTCCCTCGGCTCCCGCCCCACATACTCTCTCGGCCGCCGCCCCACATACTCCCTCGGCCGCCGCCCCACATACTCCCTCGGCCGCCGCCCCACATACTCCCTCGGCTCCCGCCCCACATACTCCCTCGGCTCCCGCCTCACATACTCACACACTCTCCCACCCGTCTGCCCCACAACGAGGAGGCTCGCGGTGAAGCTCCTGGCCATCGACGACAACCGCGACAACCTGACGGCGCTGAAAGCCGTCGTGCAGGATGCGCTGCCCGGGTGCGTCCTACTGACCGCCCTGAGCGGTATGCAGGGCCTTGACCTGGCCCGGGCTGAAGACCCGGATGTGATCCTGCTCGACATCGTCATGCCGGGCATGGATGGCTTCGAGGTCTGCCGGAAGCTGAAAGCGGACGACCGCCTGCGGGCGATTCCGGTGATCTTTCTGACTGCCCTCAGGACCGATC
Organism: uncultured Victivallales bacterium; assembly: GCA_903834675.1. Next base: position 1,179 of record CAILKC010000019.1, read on the forward strand.
GGGAGAGTCGCGTCAAGGCTCTGGAAGCGGGGGGCGAGGGGTTTCTCTCCAAACCGCTGGACGAGCAGGAGTTGGTGGCCCAGGTCCGGGCCATGGCCAAACTCAAAGCGGCCAACCATTTGCAGCGGCTGGAGAAGGAGCAACTGGCGACCCTCGTCGCCGAACGCACCCAGGACCTGGAGCGGGAGCTGGCAGCGCGCCAAGAGGCGGAAGTGGAGGTCGCTCGCATGGCGCAAGAATGGCAGATCACCTTCGACGCCATGAGTGAGGCCGTCTGGATTCTGGACAAAGACCGCCACGTGCTGCGCTCCAACAAGGCCGCCGAGCGCTTCTTTCAGAGACCCTGTGCCGGCATGGTTGGCTGCCACTGCTGGGAAATCGTGCATGGGACGGCGGGACCGATCGTCGAGTGCCCCATCACGCGGGCGGCCAAGAGCCTGCGCAGCGAGAGCCTGGAACTGCCGATCGGCGAGAGCTGGTTTGAGGTGGTCGTGGACCCTATCTTGGATGCGGAGGGCCATTTTGCGGGTGCCGTTCACATCCTGGCCGACATCAGTCGGCGCAAGCGCGCGGAGCTCGAGAAAGAGCAGTTGCAGGCGCAGTACCTCCAGGCTCAGAAGATGGAGTTGGTGGGCCGCCTGGCGGGCGGCGTGGCCCACGACTTCAACAACCTGCTGATGGGTATCATGGGCTACAGCGACCTGTGCCGTGACGCGCTGCCGGCTGGTCACCCCATCCGCCAGTGGCTCGACGAGATCAGCCGCGATGCCCAGCGCTCGGCCGACATCACCCGCCAGCTCCTCGCCTTCGCCCGCAAACAGACCATAGCGCCCGTGAGGCTGGACTTGAACGACGCCTTGGCCGGCATGCTCAAGATGCTGCAGCGCCTGATCGGCGAGGACATCGACCTGGCCTGGATGCCGGGCGCAAACCTCTGGCCGGTCAAACTCGACCCTTCGCAGATCGACCAAACCCTGGCCAACCTTTGCGTCAACGCCCGCGACGCCATCAACGCCCGAGACGCTATCAACGGCACCGGCAAGATCACCATCGAGACGGGCAACGCCGTCCTGAATCTGGCCGACTGCGTCGACCACGCAGGCGCCGTGCCCGGCGACTATGTGCTGCTCGCCGTCAGCGACGATGGCTGCGGCATGTCCGCCGACGTCATGACGCACCTCTTTGAGCCGTTCTTCACCACCAAAGAAATTGGCAAGGGCACGGGGCTGGGGCTGGCCACCGTGTACGGGATCGTCACGCAGAACCAAGGCTTCATCACCGTCGATAGCACCGTGGGCAAGGGAACGACCTTCCGAGTCTACTTGCCCCGGTTCGTGGGAAAAGCCCCGGAGGCGACCGCCACGGCCGCGGCGAACGTCCCCAGAGGTCGCGGCGAGACGGTTCTGTTGGTGGAGGACGAGAAGTCTCTGCGCGTAACCTTGGCCCTGTTCCTCAATGCGTTGGGCTACAAAGCCTTGGTGGCGGAGAACCCGGCGGCAGCCCTGGCCCTGGCCACGCAGCACCCGGGCGCTATCCAGCTCCTGCTGACCGACGTGGTCATGCCCGGCCAGGATGGCCGACACCTGGCGGATCAGCTCGCCGGGCTCAAACCGGGCCTCAAAGTCCTGTTCATGTCCGGTTACACGGCCGACGTGGTGGCCCTCCACGGCATTCTGGACCCGGAGGTTCGCTTCATCGGCAAACCGTTCTCGCGCGACGAACTGGCTCGCAAGGTGCATGAGGTGCTGACGCTATGAGAATTCTGGCGATCGATGACGACCAGGACAGCCTGACAGCGCTGCGGGCCGTCGTGCGAGATGCCCTGCCTGGGTGCGAGCTGTTGACCGCGGCGAACGGCCCTCAGGGCATTGAGCTGGCCCGCAGCGCTGACCCGGACCTGATCCTGCTCGACATTCTCATGCCCGGCATGGACGGACTTGACGTCTGCCGGCAACTGAAGGCCGACGAACGCCTGCAGGGAATTCCGGTGCTCTTCCTGACCGCGTTCAGTACCGACCGGGGGAGCCGTGTCAAGGTCCCGGAAACTGGGGCCGATGGGTTTCTCTCCAAGCCCTTCGAGACGCAGGCCTTGGCGACACACGTCTGGGCCATGACCAAGCTTGGTGCGGCCAGCCGCCTGCATCGCCTTGAGAAGGAGCAACTGGCCGCGCTTGTTGCCGAGCGTACCCGCGAACTCGAACGGCAGTTGAGCGAGCGCAAACAGGCAGAAGCGGGACTCCAGGAGAGCGAAACACGTTTCCGGAAGCTGCTGCAGGACGTGCCGGCAGTCGCCGTGCAAGGGTATGGTCCGGATGGCACGACGCAATACTGGAACCAGGCGTCCGAGCAACTGTACGGATACAGTGCGCAGGAGGCGTGCGGACGCAACCTGGTGGATCTGATCATACCGCCCGAAATGCGGGAGGGTGTCGAGCAGGCGATACGGCAGATGGCTGAAACCGGGCAAGCGATCCCGGCGGCGGAAATGTCGCTGATGCGGAAAGATGGTTCGCGTGTAGCCGTCTTCTCGAGCCATACCATCGTGCAGGTGCCCGGACGACCGCAGGAGTTGTTCTGCGTCGACATTGACCTCACCGAACGCAAGCTGGCCGAGGCGGCCCTGCGCGAAAGCGAGGAACGCTACCGCGCGGTCGCCGACTTTACCTACGCTTGGGAATACTGGACAGCTCCGGACGGGAGTCTGATCTATGTTTCACCGTCTTGCGAGCGCATCACCGGCTATCGTGCGGAAGAGTTCCGGCAAGACCCCGATCTGCTGGCCAGAATCACGCACCCCGATGACCGCGACCGACTTGTGGATCTCACCCATGGCCATGGGCCCTCGACGGCGCACCCGGAGCGCCACGAACAGGACTTTCGTATCCTCGCTCGCGATGGCGGCGAGCGCTGGATAGGCCACGCCTGCCAGCGGGTGTATGGCCGCACGGGGGAATACCTGGGCCGCCGCGCCAGCAACCGTGACATCACCGAGGCCCGACAGGCGGCGGCAGAGACAGAGACGTTGCGCTCCCAGTTCGTGCAGGCCCAGAAGATGGAGTCGGTGGGCCGCCTGGCGGGCGGTGTGGCCCACGACTTCAACAACCTGCTCATGGGCATCATGGGCTACGCCGAGCTGTGTCGGGATGCGTTGGCAGCGGACCACCCCATCCGCGAGTGGCTCGAGGAAATCACCCGTGACGCCCAGCGCTCGGCCGACATCACCCGCCAGCTTCTCACCTTCGCCCGCAAGCAAGCCATCGCGCCCAAGATACTGGACCTGAACGACGCCCTCATGGGCATGCTCAAGATGCTGCGGCGCTTGATCGGCGAGGACATCGACCTGGCCTGGATGCCGGGAGCAAACCTCTGGCCGGTCAAACTCGACCCTTCGCAGATCGACCAAACCCTGGCCAACCTCTGCGTCAACGCCCGCGACGCCATCGGCGGCGCCGGCAAGCTCTCCATCTCGACCGCGAATGTCACCCTCGCGGCGGCCGACTGCGCCCATCACGCGGGCGCCGTGCCCGGCGACTATGTGCGGCTCGCCGTCAGCGACGATGGCTGCGGCATGTCCGCCGACGTCAAGGCGCACCTCTTTGAGCCGTTCTTCACCACCAAAGAGGTCGGTAAGGGCACGGGGCTGGGGCTGGCCACCGTGTATGGCATCGTCACGCAGAACCACGGCTTCATCAACGTCGATAGCACCGTGGGCAAGGGGACGACCTTCGCGGTCTACTTCCCGCGCTTTGTGGGCAACGCGGCGGAAGCGAGCGCCCCGGCCGCGGCGAACGTCCCCAGAGGTCGCGGCGAGACGGTTCTGCTGGTGGAGGACGAGAAATCGTTGCGCGTAACCTTAGCCCTGTTCCTCAATGCGTTGGGCTACAAAGCCTTGGTGGCGGAGAACCCGGCGGCAGCCCTGGCCCTGGCCACGCAGTACCCGGGCGCTATCCAGCTCTTGCTGACCGACGTGGTCATGCCCGGCCAGGATGGCCGACACCTGGCGGATCAGCTCGCCGGGCTCAAACCGGGCCTCAAAGTCCTGTTCATGTCCGGTTACACGGCCGACGTGGTGGCTCAGCATGGCATTCTGGACCCGGTGGTTCGCTTCATCGGCAAACCGTTCTCGCGCGACGAACTGGCTCGCAAAGTGCATGAGGTGCTGGATTCGGGTAACGCGGCGGCACGATGAAACGAGGCATCCACTACGGCCTTCTCATCCTGGCTCTCGCGGTCCTGGCCGTCTTCGGCGCGCTCGGACTGGGCCGTTTTGGCTACAGCATGGTACTGCCAGCCATGCAGAGCGACCTGGGGCTGAGCAACGCCCAAACCGGCGCCCTGCAATCCGCCAACCTGGTGGGCTACCTGCTGGTGGTAGCGTTCGCGGGCGCCGCGGCGGCGCGCTACGGCGCCCGCCGGATCATCGTCGCGGGCCTGGTGGTGGTGGCCGCTTCCATGGCGCTGACGGGAGTGGCGCCCTCGTATTCGGCAGCCTGCTGGGCGCGCTTTCTGACGGGCAGCGGCGGCGCCGCGGTCAATGTCCCGACCATGGGCTTGCTGGCCGGCTGGTTTGCGGCGCGGCGCCGCGGCCTGGCGAGCGGCATTGCGGTGGCGGGTTCCAGCCTGGGGTTGGTGGTCACCGGCCCGCTGGTGCCGGCGCTGCTGAAGGCGGCCGGGGCAGAGGGGTGGCGGCTGTGTTGGCTGGTGTTCGCGGGCCTGGTGGCCCTCATCGGGGTTCTGGCAGCGCTGCTGCTGCGCGACGGTCCTGAGGAACTCGGTCTGCGCCCCATCGGCGAGCTGCCTGGCCAGGTGAGGGCGCCGACGGCGGGCGTTTCAGCTCTCGCCTGGGGCGCCGTCTACGCCTCGCCGCGCCTGTGGCATCTGGCGCTGATCTACCTCGCTTTCGGCTTCTCCTACATCGTCTACTCGACCTTCTTCGTGCAGCATCTGGTGCGTGATCTGGACCTGGCCACCGCCAGCGCTGGTCGGCTCTGGCTGCGGATTGGGGTGGTGTCGATGCTCAGCGGCCTGCTCTGGGGCGCGCTCTCGGATCGCTGGGGGCGCGGGCCCGTCATGGCGCTGATCTTTACCGTGCAGGGCCTGGCCTATCTGCTGGTTGGCCTGGCGGGCGACAGCCTGACGGCAGCCTACGCCTCCGGCGCCCTGTTTGGGCTGACGGCGTGGAGCATCCCCGCGATCATGGCGGCTGCCAGCAGTGACCTTTTCGGCCCCCGCCTGGGATCCGCCGCGCTCGGCCTGGTGACGGTCGTCTTCGGGGTGGGGCAGGCCTTGGCCCCCTACGTGGGTGGGCGACTGGCGGACGCGGCCCACTCTTTTGCCCCCGCTTTCACCCTTGCCGGCCTCGTGGCGCTGGGCCTGGGCGCCGGGGGCTCGCTGCTGCTGCCGCGACCGGGGAAGGCGCAGCTCCAGAACGACGGGTAGGCCCAGCATCATCCTTCTGGCGCTCCAGCGGGGACAGCGCTGAGGTCGAAGGGCACGGCCGCGTCGGTCTCGCCGAGCTTCAGCACCTCGCGGCCAGCGTAGATGAGCAGGCCCGGCTGAACGCGCTTACCAAGGCGATCCCGCAGCACGGCCATGCCGCGGGCATCCCGTGGCGCGGGGACCGAGGATGACTTCACCTCGATCGGGAAAAGCCGCCCATCGTGCTCGATGAGCAGGTCCACTTCGGTGCCGCTGTGCTGGCGGTAGTGGTGGAGTGCGGGCACGAGTGGCCGGGCCTGAAGCTGCTTCAGGCACTCCAGTATCACCAGGGTCTCGAACAGCGCCCCGAAAGCGGGATGCCCCTGCACGGCTTCCGGCGCGGAGATGCGCATCAGGTAGCACGCCAGCCCCGTGTCGGTGAGGTAGCCCTTGGGCTTCAAGCTGAGCCGTTGAGTCAGGTTGGTGGCGTAGGCTGGGACCTCAAGCCATTGGTAGGTGCCGCGCAGCACGCCCAGCCAGCGCTTGGCGGCCGGGGCCGACAGGCCGATGTCGCGGCCGAGCTGACTATGGTTGCACTCCTGCGCGCTGAGCGCGGCGCACAGCCCCAGAAAGGCGCCGAACTGAGTCTCGTCGCGCACCTCCAGCAGAGCGCGGACGTCGCGCTGGAGATAGGTGCTGACGTATCCCTGCATCCAGCCGGGTACGACCGCGGCAGGTAGGGTCTGCACCTCTGGGAATGAGCCGCGCCAGACGGCGGTTGCAGGCGAGATCTCCAGGGTACGGCAACCTCGCAGCGCCGCGATCCCGCCGTCAACCCCCTCGACCGAAGCATCCAGCCAGGCATTCAGCCAGCCTAGGCCGGGTCGGCCAACGGCTTCCTGCAGGCAGAAGGAGGGAAGCTCCAGGATGGCAACGCGCCCGGCCAGCGATTCGGCCAGCCGCCGCATCACTTGCCACTGCTGCGAGCCGGTGATCAGGAACTGGCCCGGGGTGCGGTCTCGATCAATCGCTCGCTTCAAGGCCGAAACCAGCTCCGGCACATTCTGAATCTCATCCAGGATCAGCGGCGGCGGGTTGTTCCGCAGAAAAAGGTCGGGATCCCGGCGGGCTCCGTAAAGGTCCTGTACCGGGTCAAACGTGAAGGCCCGGTAGCCTGCCCCGAAGAGATGGGCAAGAAGCGTGCTCTTCCCCACCTGGCGAGCCCCGGAAACCAGCACGCAGGGGAAGGACTGCGCATACAGCCTGAGTTTCTCTTCTGCCAGTCGTTGGCGGTAAGTCATGCGCGAAATATGAACCTGGCAGTTTCAATTATCAAGCACATCTCGACGATGGGGCGCAGGTCAGTTCCGTAGGGGTTTCTGTTTCGATCGTCTCCGCGTCCGGCGAGCAGAACGGGTCCCTTGAGTCTTGGGGGAGACTTCCGGCGGGAGGTGTCGCGAAGGCCAGACGCCGCGGAGCGCTGAAAGCGCGGCCATTCCTCAGCCCAGGGCAGCGCCCTGGGAATGGAATCCCAAACGAGATTGAGCCCTGCCGGG
>CAILKC010000020.1 GCA_903834675.1 uncultured Victivallales bacterium
AGCGATGAGCGGCCCGGTGTTGATGACGATGGCGCGCGGTTCAGGCATTGGCGGCGTCCTCGGCGATGTCGTCCGCGGTCAGGTCGATCATCGGCACGCCGAACTCGTGAAGCCGCAGAAGGAATGTCACCCGGTCGCACCCGGCCATGGCCGCCGCGATACCGGATGACACGCGCTTCAGCTCGAACAGCTTCACCGCCATGGCCATGCGCGCCTCCTGCTCGAACTGCTCGGGGGACTCCTGCAGTACGTCAGGAAGCGATATGGGGTAGCTCACCAGAACCTGTGGCATAGCGGTCTCCGTCGCGGATCGGGCAGGCTTCACCGCGAAGCGCCGCCAACATGCTGTAACAGTACAGGTCGGCGCCACCCTCCGCAAGAGATAGCCGCGCCGCCTGGCTTCGCTGCTGCCCTGGCTTTCATGCATTCCCGGCCTTGAGTCCCGCCAGGACCTTCCGCACCGCCTCAATGGGGAGGTTGCGGGCCAGGTCGATCAACTGGTCGCGGTCGTGGATCTCTTCGGGATCTGCAACCGCCCCAAACTCAGGTAGCATCCCGACGGCGCGCCGGGTATCGTCGCCGGTCGAATGCAGGTAGATGTCGTGGACCATGCTCGACGCGTGCCCGACCAGGCCGCGGGTGGTGTGTTCGGGAGTCCCGCCACGGGCTAGGATGCTCACGAAACAGTGTCTCAGCGAATGGAACCCGGCCACGGCCGCGCGACGCTTCCGTCCCGGTCCCGGTTCGACCTCGGTGGTCGTGATTCCCGCCTTCTCGAAGTGCCGACGGATGATGCCGGCCACGCCGGGTTTGTCCCGACTGTAGCGCTCCGCCAGCGTCGGCATTACCGGCCCGGTCCCGCGGGGGACGCTGGCCAGGATGGCGCGCAGATGGGGGTGGACCGGGATGGTGAGCTTCCGGCCTTTGTACGCCGTTTTGCCCGGCAACCGGGTGATCGTGGACAGGTCCAGGGCGATGTTTCCCCACTCAAGGGTAGCGGCGTCGCCGAGACGGAAACCACAGTACAACCCGACGGCGAGCAACGTCTGCAACTCCCCGGTGGCGCTCTGGCATACGCTGGTCAGTTCGGCGAGGGTCAACTCGCGCCGGCTCTTCGTGGCGTTGGCCCGACGCTTCAGGTCGACAAACGGGTTCGGCTCCACGCCCGCCAGTTCCACCATGATGCGAGCGGCCTGTATGGCCAGGTTGACCCGGTGACCGGATAGGCCTTCAACGATCAAGGATTCGCGGAAGGCAGCAGCGTGATCGGTGGTCACGTCTTCAAGGTTGGCCACCTTCGCGACCTCTGCCCAGCGCACGAAGCGACCCCATAGCTGCCGGTTGTCGGTAATGCTGGTCGCGGATAGTTCGCGCTCTACCGGCCCCCGGTGCGAGCGCACATAGGGGCAGCGGTCCCATGCCTTCGCGATGGGTGTCTTTGGGCGGGCGGCAATATCTACCGCCTGGGCCACCTCCATTGACGACCTCAGCGCGTCCGCGGCCAGTTGCCGACGGTCCTGCTCTGACTTAGCAGAGTAGGGCCGGGTGAGCCGGTCCAGTTCGGCGCGGGCGCCGTCGGCGCTCTTCACCGGGTTGCCGTCACGGTCGACCAGCTTATGCTTGAAGCGCTCGCCGTTGACCTGATAGTCGACGTACCAAGTGCTGCCCCTCTGGAAGACTCTGCCCTTGGTGGTCCGCATGTCTCGAGCTCCTGCTCGGAGCCGGGTTTACATGGCCCGGCCCACTAAGACATACTGTGACATGCCACCGGGGGGTAGTCAATGCCTTTACCGGCCCAAACCGGCCCAATAATCAACATGTTAGCTTTATCGCAACGGCATCATAATCCGTTTGTCCCCAGTTCGAATCTGGGAGCCGCTACCACTTTTAGCCTCAAAACGCCTTCCTGGCGTTTCTTGGTACACCGCTGAAATGGGGACAAAATGGGGACAGCGGTGCATGAAGTGGGGACAAAGTGGGGACAGTCCAGTTCAGGCACGATTAGCCTTGCACCAGCGTCCCCTTCCCGCCCATGATCCCGCGCTCCCGTCCCCATGATCCCGCTCTCGTCTTTCCTGGCGATTTCGCTGCCTGTCCGTGAAATCTGCCGCTGTCCATGCACCGCGTCACTGTCCCCACTTCTGTCCCCACTATCCCGGCGACTGTCCCCACTTCTGTCCCCACAATCCAGGTGACACGGCCCGCCAGCGCCTCTCCGGCGCATCCCGTCGCCGTGGGCGGGTCTTTGCATGGTCGCGGTAGAAGCCGGTCGGGAATGGCCCGCCAGGCGGTCGCGACGTGATCCCCGTCATGGTGGATCCCCGCCGCCGATGTCCTACTCCAGAACCAGCAGGTGGTCGCAACGGTTTGAAACCGACGGGCGGCACTACCTGAGGCGGAACCGCTGTCAGGTTTTCTGCCCCATTATGCCAGGGTCGCGCACAACGTAAACCGTCGGCGTCGGCACTACATCGGCACAACAGGTTTCAGGTCCGTCGGTTCACGGTCAATCTGTGGTCTCCGGGCCGTGTGTCCTTGGAGCCTCAAGCCCCTGGGGCTGATGCGGGCGTAGAGGAGGTGGGTCATGGTGGCCTTGCAGCCGGGGGTTTACCTGGCGGCGGGGGTATGGCGTGCGCCCTACTAACCGGCTACTGACGGGCATGGGTTGGCGTCACTCCCGTTCGATGGTTATCTCCATGTACCGGTTGCTCGTGATGGTAGCCTTTATGTCATCGTGATAAAAGTGGACGGTTCGACCGGGCGCACAGGCCGACGCGATGCTGGCAAGGCTTAGGTCGGCCCCGTTCCAGGTGGGAAAACAGTTGCGTCCGAACGTGTCGCAGTATTGGAGTATCCTTAATGCCTGCTTCATGCCCTGAGTGGTCTCGAAGCTGGCGCCGTTGGCGTCGAAGATGCCCGAAATCATGGTCGGCGTCATCTTGACTGCCGCCTCGTTGTCGATGCTCTGCCAGACCAGAGTGCCGTCGGATGTCTTCTCCGGAGATCCGATATTCGCAAAGACTTGGGCTGGTGTTGGCCACGAAGCCCCTGTGGCTTGGGAAGATAGGATGACACGAGGGCATCGCTGGCCGACCGCGTACCCCAGCATGCAGGCCCCGAGTATGATGGCAGCGAAGCTACCCGCAAGGATGAGGTTGGCGCGACGGTTGCGCAAGGTCAGACCTCGAACATGACGGGCTTGACGCGGGGCGTCCGAAAGAACTGCGGCGGGGAAAGCCGTCAATTGCCCTGGGGCAGCCAGGACAGGGGGGCCATCATCGGTCGGCTTCGCGTCTGTGAGTTCGCGGTCCACGTCGATGTACTTGCGCTGGCTGGGCTCTGTCACGACGATACCCTCCGTTCTGTCCACGAGTACGGTAGCGCGTCAGCATGGCCTTCCTCGCGTCACAGCGCCGCGGGCGAGTCAACCGGCTGTGGAAATGGATGCCGGACGGGGATTGGCAGGGATTGGCCCGCAGCCTGGCCCCACTGCGCTTCTCTTGGGGACGGCCTGCACAAGACGCGCTAACGACAGACGCGATGGCATCGGGGCGCTGCTGAGCACACTGCCGCTCACCCCGTCGCCCAGCCCTCCGACAGTACTTCGGCCTGTTCCAGGACCGTCTGTGTGGCCTTCTCCTGTTTGTCGGGCGGATAGCCGAACTTGCGCAGGATGCGCTTAACCAGCACCCGGAGTTGGGCGCGGACGTTCTCGCGCACCGTCCAGTCGATGGTGACGTTGGCGCGGACCGTCTTCACCAGTTCGCGGGCGATGGTGCGCAGGGTCTCGTCTCCGAGCACCTTCACGGCGCTGTCGTTGGTCTCCAATGCGTCGTAGAACGCCAGTTCGTCCTCGCCCAACCCCAAGGCTTCGCCGCGTGCGCTCGCAGCCCGCATTTGTCTCGCGATGGCAATGAGTTCCTCGATGACCTGTGCCGTCTCGACGGCCCGGTTCTGGTACTTGCGGATGGCCTGTTCCAGCATCCCGGCGAACGAGCGGGCCTGCACGACATTTCGCTGTGACCGCGCGCGGATCTCGCCCTTGAGCAGCTTCTGCAGCAACTCCACGGCGAGGTTGCGTTGCGGCATGCCATGCACGTCGGCGAGGAACTCATCCGACAGGATCGAGATGTCGGGCTTCTTCAGCCCCGCGGCGGCGAAGATGTCCACCACCCCGTCGGACGCCACCGCCTTCGAGACGATCTGGCGGATGGCCAGGTCCAGCTCCTCGTCGCTCTTGCGCAACCCGGCAGTACCCTTGGCCAGCACCGCACGCACGGCCTGACAGAAACCGACCTCGTCGCGGATGGCCATGGCGTCCTCGTGGGGCACCGCTAGGGCGAACGCCTGCGACAACTCGGTCACGGCCCGCAGCAGGCGGTCCTTGCCGTCCTTCTGCGCCAGGATATGCTCCTGCGCCGCCGGCAGCAGCGACACGCGGGCGGTCGCCGTCCCGGTGGTCCAGCGCGACCAGTCGAAGCCGTAGAACAACCCGCGGCAGACCTCCAGCTTCTCCTGCATGACGGCAACCGCCTCGGCCTGGTCGATGGCCGTCTTGCCGGTGCCGCCGCTCGCGGTGTAGATCGCCAGTGCCTGCTTCAGTTCATCGGCAAGGCCCAGGTAGTCCACCACCAGTCCGCCAGGCTTGTCCTTGAACACCCGGTTCACCCTGGCGATGGCCTGCATGAGGCCGTGCCCGCGCATGGGCTTGTCGACGTACATCGTGTGCAGGCTAGGCGCGTCGAAGCCGGTCAGCCACATATCCCGCACGATGACGATGCGGAATGGGTCCGTCGGCTTGCGGAAGCGCTTTGCCAGCTCTTCGCGGCGGGCCTTGTTGCGGATGTGCGTTTGCCAGTCCAGCGGGTCCATGGGCGAGCCGGTCATCACTACCTTCAGCGCCCCTGCCTCGTCACCCGCCGGCAGCCCTGTGGCTGGGTCAATGCCCCACTGCGGCCGTAGCGCGATGAGCTCGCGGTACAACTCGACGCAGATGCGCCGACTCATGCACACGATCATCGCCTTGCCGTCCAAGGCCGCCAGCCGGTTCTCGAAGTGCTGCACCAAGTCCTCGGCGATGAGCCGCACCCGTCCCTCCGACCCTACCACGGCTTCGAGCTGTGCCCACCGGCTCTTGAGCTTCTCCTTGCGCTCGACCTCTTCGCCCTCGGTGGCCTCCTCGAACTCCGGGTCGATCTTCGGCCGCTCCGAATCCTTCAGTTCCAGTTTGGCGAGACGGCTCTCGTAGTAGATTGGCACCGTCGCCTTGTCCTCGACTGCACGCTGGATGTCGTAGACGCTGATGTAGTCGCCGAACACGGCGCGCGTGTTGGCGTCGGTTTGCTCGATGGGGGTGCCGGTGAAGCCGATGAAGGAGGCGTTAGGCAGCGCATCGCGCATATGCCGCGCCAAACCATCGATGAAATCGTATTGAGACCTGTGGGCTTCGTCGGCGATGACGACAACATTCCGGCGCGTGGAAAGCGCGGCACCCTCACCCCCGGCCCCCCTCCCAGTGGTAGAGGGGAGGTGGGACGCGATCTCTGTGAGGACAGCATCGGTGTTACTCACGACGACGGCGTTCTCGAAGCGCAGGACGGTGAGTCCTTGGGAACAGAGGTAGGCGTCGCGCTTCTGGTCGATGGCGCGCCTCTCCTCAGTGCGGTGGGGTTCGCCATCGCACTCCACGACCAGCTTCGCCTCGGGGCAGAAGAAGTCGAGGACGTACGGGCCAAACTGGTGTTGCCTTCTGAACTTGGCACCAGCCAGCCGCCGACTCCGCAGCAGTTCCCAGAGCATCGCCTCTGCGGGGGTCTGCTTGCGCCGAAGCTCCGCCGCACACCGCGCCAGCCCGGCAAAGTCAAAGCCTCCACGGTACTGCCCTGCTTCCCCTTCCGGGCTCCCTCGCCCATTGGGAGAGGGCTGGGGTGAGGGTTCAGGCGGCATGAACTTCTGTATAGTCGTGAAGATCACGCCACCCCCTGACACACGCAACAGTTCGCGAAGATGCTGGCGACTTGACGCCTGAATAGGCGGCTGACGTAACAGGTCGCGGCAGCGGGCGAAGGTCCCGAAAAGCTGGTCGTCGAGGTCGTTGCGGTCGGTGATGACGACGAGGGTCGGGTTCTCCATAGCCGGGTGCAGGATGATGCGGCCGGCGTAGAAGGCCATGGTCAGGCTCTTGCCCGAGCCCTGGGTATGCCAGACCACGCCGACCCGCTGATCGCCGGGGGCCCCACCGGGCTTGCGCCCAGCCTCCCAGCGCCCCGGTGGCGCTGCAACGGCACCGGCTTCCGCGGCCCGCAGGGTCTCCTCCACGGCCACGTTGACCGCATGGAATTGGTGGTACCCCGCCATCTTCTTGACCACGGCACCGTCGCCGGCATCCTCGAAAACGATGAAGTAGCGCACGAGGTCGAGGAACCGGCCCTTCTCGAAGACGCCTAAGAGCAACACCTCAAGCTCGCACTTGATGTGCTGCTCTCCCTCCCCCCCGCCCCCTCTCCCAGGGGTAGAGGGGAGTGAAGCAGGCGGCTGGCCGATCTGGCTCCCTCGCCCTGTGGGAGAGGGCCGGGGTGAGGGCAACGGGCGGGCGTAATCGTCCCGCCCAGTTGTAGTACGCCAGGGCTTGAACCACTCCTTACCCGCCCCCAGGGCGCCGATGCGGGCCTGCACGCCGTCGGAGGCCACCAGCGCCGCATTGGTCGCGAACAGCGTTGGGATCTGCGCCTGGTAGGTCTGCAACTGGTGGTAGGCACTCCAGACCGTGGCGTTCTCATCGGCCGGGTTCTTGAGCTCGATCACCGCCAGCGGCAGGCCGTTGACGAAGAGCACCACGTCCAGCCGCCGCGTGTGCTGGCCCTCGGCCACGGTGAACTGGTTCACGGCCAGCCAGTCGTTGCCATCGGGGTCGCTGAAGTCCAGAACGCGGGCCTTGTCGCCGGCAATCGACCCGTCATCCCGGCGGTACTCGATGTCGATGCCCTCCACCAGCAGCTTGTGGATGGCCCGGTTGCGGGCCAGGAGCGACGGCGCGTCGAGGCGCATGAGCTTACGGAAGGCATCCTCGATGGCGGGCGCCGGCAGGTCCGGGTTCAGCCGCACCAGCGCCGCGCGCAGGCGGCCCTCCAGGATCACGTCGCGATAGTTCGGGTCGCTGCGCTCGGCGCCGGGCTGCCCCACGGCGATCTCGGGGCCGTGCAACACCGTGTAGCCCAGCGCCAACAGCCAGGCCAGCGCGGCGTCCTCTACGATGGATTCGGTGAAGGTTCCTGGCATTTCCGTTTATGGTTCCCGTGTTGTAGAGGACGGCGCGGAGGCAGGTCTTCCGCATCGGCCGGCAACTACCCTCCCGCGAGCCGCAGGCTCATTCCTCTGGGCTTCCGGCACTCGCATCCAACGTCTTGATCCGGGGGGCCAGAACCTCGTGGAATCTGTCAAGCGTCTTGGCCAACCACTCATGCTGCCTCGGCCAATCATGCCTGTTGCTTGGGTCTGCGCTCATGTCATACGTACTGACGAAGCTGGACTTCTTACCGCCTGAAGCAAGCTGGGCGGTTGCGGGCTCGAACCGCGGCGCCCGCCACGCTCGAGACCTCCCCCCCGCGCACGTCCTCAGTCTGGGCAGGCGACGGGTCACGCTGGCGCCTTCGGCGAACGCCGTAACGGGAAAAAACGCTCGTCCTGCTTGATGTAGGGGGTTCCCGCCGCAATATTGGTAATAGCTCATCAACCATGTGTTGAAGGAGTTACGAGGCCGTCCTGCGAAGGGCGGCCTCAGCTTTTCCGGGTCCGCCAGTATTCCTCGTACTCCCTCCGCTTCTTCTCCCGTTGGTGCTCGTATTCCACGCAGAACGCCGTCCACGGCAGCACATACTCGCCTCGGTCCACCACGACTACGACGTAGCTGAAGTCAGGCAAGGCCAAGTGGACGCGGGCCTCGCCTCGACGTTCAGCCTGCCACCAGACGATGCGGTCCCCGAGAGTGGGGCAGCGCCCGGTGTATTCCTCCATGGTCGGCCGCGGCCACCGGATACGCTCACACCGTCGCAGATCGGGTGTTCGGTCGGCCTCGCTCTCGCCCTCCGAGATGAAGTGCCAGAAAGTGGCTTCCTTACCCTTCTCCATCGGCATACGCTTCAGCCGCACCGGCTTCCCGGGCCAGTTCGGCTTGCTGTCCACGAAGTCCCGTCTGAACCACGAGTGAAGGACCTTGACGTAGGTGTCCCAGTCTCCCCCGTACGCATCAAGAGGCACAAGCGGCGGCAGCCATGCCAGGGAAGAGTTCATGCGTCACCCCCCTGCGGCTGCCAGACGAAGATGTTCAGCTTCTCCTCGCGCAGAAGGGTAGTCTGTCGCAACGAGTACCCAGACCTCGTCCGTAACCGACCGACCAGCGCGACCTTGGCCGCGTTCGTGGACAGCCCTCTGTTCGCGTACCCCACGGCTCCAATCAGTAGGTCCGCCACCTGCATTACCTCTACCTCATGCGAGGCCACGATCTGAACGCGTTCGACGATTCGGCGATCGAAATCGTAGAGGTTGTTGCCGAGCACCTCATGCAGCTTCCTGATCTTGGCGGCCCCACGAGTGTCCTTCACGTCGAGGTAGATGCGATAGCGGTTTGTCGGATCGAGCAACGGACTTAGCAGGGTGAACATCATCTTGTAGTACCATGTGTCATGGTCCTGCCCGAAAGCAGCGTGCCGGAGTGCGTTCTTGTCGGGAATGACGCAGGCGCGGAAGTGAAGGTGGGGTGAGTCGAGGAAGCAGTCCACAACATCCAGGTATAACTGGACCTTGGCTGGCGAAACCTTGGTCCACTTCGTCTCGAAGCCTGGCTTCATGCCGTGCCGCCGTTTCACGGCGCGAAGCAGGTCGGCAGTTTCTCGCACCTTGTCTTGCGGGCACCAGACGGCCCCCAGGACCATGACCCTGTGTGCGTCGTGCTCCAAGTGGCAGCTTTCGTCGCAGTATATGCTGATCAACTGGTTCATACGCCCGCCCCCTCGGTCGCCATCGCCTCCCGCACCCGTAGCTCACCGGAGATGAGCTTGGGCAGTAGCGCATCGCGCACGGCGGCAAGGGTGCGGGACTCGCTTGTAGCCGCACTGGCGCGCTCGAACAGCGGACGTGCAACCATGCCAAAACGCTCCGCAACCTGCGCGGTGGGTACAATCTGCAGGTAATGCGATAGCGATTCCGCGGGGACGCGCTGACGGCCGCTTGACCCTGTCATGCTCTGAATCGCGAACTCGCGGAATACCTCGCTCCGCGCGAGGCAGTAGGCGAATTCCTCGGGGATCGGTGGTTTGGGGCGCAAGACGATATACTCCGTCGAGCCCCAGCCGACCTGGCCGTCCTTCAGGAAGTCCACGAAGGCAGTCTTGCCATTCTCAAGGCACGGCGTGATGCGCGCGACCAACGTATCGCCATTCATGAAGCGCATTCCCGAGCCAAACGGACGGTCCACAACTGCGTCCGCAGAATGCCCACGCGTTGGCATGTTCGCCATGTCGAGGTAGGGGACCACGGCGCCTTTCCGCAGCGGCCGTGTCGGGTTGACCTCGACCACGTCAGGTAACGCCACCACCATCCACCCCTTCGGGATCTCCCCCAGCTCCGACTCCTCGAAGGAGTCCGGAAACAGGTCGGCAAGGTGGGGCGGCAGGCCGGTGGGGCGGCCTTCGGCCTTGGCGCGGACGGGGTCGAAGTCCACGAACCAGGACTTGAAGAGCGTCCGCGCCATTGCCTCCAGCGTCTCGTTCATCCGCCGGTTCAGTTCGATCTTGTCGTCCAGCGTGCCGAGGATGTGCGCGATGGCGCGTTGTTCGGGAAGCGGGGGATTGGGTACGGGCAGGGCCTCCAAGAGCGGAATCCGAAGGTTGCTGACTGTGGAGCCCGTGCCTTCACTCACGAGGATCTCATGTCGGACAGGTGCTGACTGCAGGGCGTACAGCAGGAAACGGCCGTCGGCTTTCCGTGGGTTGGGACGAAGCAGGACCATCCGTTGGCCTAGGCAGCAGCGGAGTCCCACGGGCACCATGCAGACCTCACCCATGGGGGCCTCGCGGGTGATGACCAGGTCACCCACGGTCGGCGTCGCTCGCCGGGTCCGGTCCGCGTAGTGGGCCTCATCGGTGTAGCTTGGGGTCGAGAGGTCAAGTCGGCCGTTTCGGATATTCTGATTGCGCAGGACAACCACACCTGAGTTCGTCCACACGGGCGTCGAGTGCGGGCAGTCGACGATCATCTCGCAGATGTCGGACAGTCGGGAGTCAGCCTCCATTCCCCACCTCCTTCCAGATGGGGCAGTCGGCCCAGTTGGCGGGGAAGCCCATATCGGGGCGGGGGATGGCGGGGAACTCGTCCAGGAGGGCGCGCAACCGCGTCGGCCAGCCGCTTTGCGGCGCTATGCGGCCAAGGCAAAGCCGACAGATGGTCAGGACTGCGAAGACCCGGCGGTTCTCCACCTTGACGGGCGTATGCCAGTCTGGGTAGACGTCGATGCGCGGGATGATCGGCTTGACGCCGTTCTCGCGGTTCCACAGTCGCCCGTGGTGGGCGCAGATGTTGCGGGCGGTGTTAAGGGTGAGAAGCCAGGAATCAAACACCGCCTCCGGCATCCCGAAGGCGCTGGCGACATCCTGTTTCACCTGATGGGACGCGCCGCGGTAGAAGGTCAGGACTGTCCCGAAGGACATGATCTCGGTGGCCATCCAGACCGGCAGGTCGTCGTGGCTGTCGCCGTACTTGGTATGGAAGTGCTCGACGAAGCGCTCGTGGCTGCGGTCGGTTTCTTTGCGCGCGTGTCGGACGAAGTCGACGCGCTGATCGCCAGTCAGCTTCGGGAGCGCCGTGGGGTCATCGGTGTAGCCGAAGGCTCCATGGGCATGGGCGTGGTGGTAGGCCAACTGCGAACGGACGGCGATCTCAACGCGTTCGATGGCGTCCATGACCAGCAGGCGGAGCCGGCGGTCGAAGGCGTAGCGCTGCCACACGGTCTCGAAAGTGGTGTCGGGCCGGAAGGTGTCGTCGGCTCTGCGGAATGGGTACCAGTAGCCGCTCAGGCGGTAGTAGTTCACCGCGGCGAGTCGCGCTTTCATCAGCTCACGGTCGCCCTGCATGCCGCGGCGGATGAACTGGTCGGCCTGCTGATCCAAGGTGAGCGCTGGCTTGTCGTAGATCACGACACGGCCCCCCTGGAAATGAAAGACCCGCCGAGAGATAGCGTGCCTTGCGGCAGAGGCCCGGCGGGTTTGCTGCCTGTACTATAGCACCAGGCTACCATGGACTGCAAGCGCGACGAGCAAAGGGGGCGCGGGCTTCGCATGCGGCCGTGTACCGTGCTCATTCCAGCACCTCCCAACGCCCTCCCTTGTCGGGGCCGATGCGGCGCAGAAGGCCTTGGCGCTTGAGTTCGGCAAGCCGGTTCTTGATGGCGCGGTCGCTCAGGCTTAGCCCCGCGGCCAGCCCGGCGATGGTAAGGGTCGGATCGGCGCGCAGCATGGCCAGGATCTTCTGGGAACGTATCAGGGAATCTTTCTGGGAACCTGGCCGGGCGGTCTCGCCGCCGGACGCCTCGGCCAACGCAGTGCGGATGGCGACCAGCATGAAGGCGACGAAGGGGCCGGCGTGCCCGGTACGGTTGGCGTCGTTGAGGGCAGCGTAGTAGTCGGCCTGGCGGTCGCGGACGATGGTCTCGACGGGCAGACCGGCGAAGACCGGGCGCCAGCGGGCCAGCATCAGGGTCTGCCAAAGCCGGCCCAGGCGGCCGTTGCCGTCGGGGAACGGATGGATGAACTCCAACTCATAGTGAAAGAGGCAACTGGTGATCAGGGGATGGTCCGGGCTGGCCTGGATGGCGGCGAACAGGGCAGTCATCAGGGCAGCAACGCGGGCGGCGGGCGGCGCGACGTGGACCAGCGTATCCCCGCGCTGGATGCCGACGGCCCGCGTGCGGAACGTGCCGGGATGGTCGAGGAGGGCGCGCATCAGGACGCCATGGGCGGCGCACAGGTCGTCCAGGCTGCCGGGGTCCCAGGAATCGAGCCGGCTGTAAGCCTCAAGGGCGTTGCGCACCTCCTGGATGTCCTTGGGGGCCCCGAGGACACGGCGGCCGTTGAGCACGGCCGTCACCTGCGCCAGGTCGAGGGTGTTCCCCTCGATCTGCAGGGAAGCCTGGACGCTGCGCACCTGGCCGTCCCGCCGCAGGCGCAGGAGGCTGGCCGCCGACTGCAACGCGGTCAGAGCGCCGACGCGTTCGCAGATATCGGCCACCAGCCCGGTGATCTGCGGGGTTTGCGGAACAGGCGGGAAAAGGGGTTCCTCGCCCTTGCCGGGGGTGCCCTTACGCGCCATACCCGAGTTCCTTCAGGTTGGCAGCGATGGCAGAGTCCAGCTTCGCGGCCTCGGCCTGCTGCTGGCGTAGGGTCGCGGCCAGGCGCCGCATCTTCTCGTCGAAGGGCTCCGCGTCCTCCTCCTGGGCCTCGGCGCCAACGTAGCGGCCGGGGGTGAGAACATGGCCATGCTTGCGGATGTCGTCGAGCCGGGCGGCCTTGCAGAAGCCAGGCACATCGGCGTAGGTAGCCGCGCCCGCATCGCCGCGCCAGGCGTGGTAGGTGCCGGCGATCTTCGCGAGGTCCGCATCCAGCAGTTCAAGGTGGGTGCGGTCGGCCATGGTCCCGAGCTTGCGCGCATCGATGAAGAGCGTCTCGCCGCGGCGGTCGCGCAACGCCGGGCGGCCGGGCGCCGCGGTCCGGCCCAGTTTGTCGCGCGTGACGAACCATAGGCATACCGGGATCTGGGTTGAGTAGAAGAGCTGGCCGGGCAGGGCCACCATGCAGTCTACCAGGTCGGCCTCGATGATGGCCTTGCGAATCTCGCCCTCGCCGGACTGGCCGGACGACATGGAGCCATTGGCCAGGACGAAGCCCGCGGTCCCCGTGGGCGCCAGGTGATGGATGAAGTGCTGCACCCAGGCGTAGTTGGCGTTGCCGGCCGGCGGGGTGCCGTAGACCCAGCGCTTGTCGTCTTTCAGCAGTTCGCCGCGCCAGTCGCTGTCGTTGAAGGGCGGATTGGCCAGCACGTAATCGGCCTTGAGATCGGGATGGCGGTCGTTGTGGAAGGTATCGCCGTGGCCGATCTGGGCGTCGATGCCGCGGATGGCCAGGTTCATCTTGGCCAGGCGCCAGGTGGTGTAGTTCGACTCCTGGCCGTAGATGGAGATATCGCCGAGCCGGCCACTGTGGGCCTCGATGAACTTCTCGCTGCTGACGAACATGCCGCCCGAGCCGCAGCAGGGATCGTAGACGCGGCCCTTGTAGGGTGCCAGCATTTCGACCAGCACGCGCACCACGTGCGCCGGGGTGTAGAACTGGCCGCCGCTCTTGCCCTCGGCGCTGGCGAAGCGCGCCAGGAAGTACTCGTAGACCCGGCCGAGGGTGTCCTTGGCCCGGTCCGCGGCGCTGCCCATGGCGATGTCGCTCACCAGATTGATGATTTGGCCGAGGCGCTGCTTGTCCAGGCCGGGGCGGGCGTAGTCTTTGGGCAGCACGGCCTTGAGCGAGGGGTTGTCGCGCTCGATGGCCGACATGGCGTCGTCGACCAGCGTCCCGATGGTCGGCTGCGGGGCGCTAGCCTTCAGGTGCTGCCAGCGGGCCTCCTTGGGCACCCAGAAGATGCGGTCGGCGCGGTACTCGTCCGCGTCCTCGGGATCAGCGCCTTGGCCCTTCTGGGCCTCCAGTTCGGCGTGCTTGGCCTCGAAGGCATCCGAGATGTACTTGAGGAAGATCAGGCCGAGCACCACGTGCTTGTACTCGGCCGCGTCCATGTTGTTGCGCAGCGCGTCGGCAGCAGCCCACAGCTTGGCCTCGAAGCCGAGGTTGGCGGTGGTATCGGTCGTCTTGCTCCTGCCCATGTCTCTCTCCAGGACGTAGCGGTGACTCCCCCCTTCGTCGACCGCCAGGACAGCCACAAAGGTGCCTCTCCACGGCAGCATTTCAAGCGGCCAAGCACGGGCACGGCCGTGGTGCTTGCACGGTACTGGCGCAGCGCGCGGATAGAACCGGTGCAGACTGGACGGGTATGGCGACTGCCCGCGGAACCGGCACTGGGTCGTGGCAGGCGGCGGGGAAACGCTTGTGGCAGGACTGCCACCACGCTTGTCTGCCGCCTCGCCAGGCTTCGCCCGCGTGGCTTCCTGCCTGTTGCGCGCCTCTTCGGCGAACATGGGCTCGATCTCGACCGCGATGCACGCCTTCTGGCTGGCGCTCAGGTCACGCCGACGCAGGTTCGCCGCGATCACGAACGCCACCGGGCTGTCGCCCGTGAACTGCTTGGTCGTCGGCGACACGCCGGCCAGCGCACAGGCACGCATCCGGTTGCGCCCGTCCAGCAGCACGTCGCCGAGCATCGTAAACGGGTGTAGCAGCCCGTTGGCCTTGATGTCGGCGGCCAGGGGCACACGCTCGGCACGACGCTGCACGAGGCCGTACACAAGGCGATGCACCCGTTCCTGTCGGTCGAGGACCGGGTACGGCTGGTGCAGGCGGCTGGCGGGGAAGAGGCCCTGGCAGAGAAGATCATCACGTACGCGCGCGGCGGCCAGGGGTTCAGCGGGCGGGCCAAGCGCATCGTCGAGCGGCTGTTCAGGGTACTGCGGCGGTACTTCGGGACCCCGGCTGCACAAGACAAGGTCCGTGACTTCTACGATCAACTATTGGGCGGGGGATTCGCCAGCAGGGAAGCGCAGGGGTTCGCTGGGCAGCCGGCAGCGGCGTACCGGAAGGTCGGCGGCGAGGTCCACCCGAAGTACGGCGACACCGATCCCCTCGGCAAGGGCGGTGTGGATCACCGCCGCCTCACCAGCGTCCAGGGCGTTGCGCAACAGCGGACTGAGAGCGCATGGCATCCGTCGTCGGTCAAGCCACGTTGCAGCGCGGAACTCGGCCGCCCCCGGCAACAGCCCGTCACAGGCAAGGACTTCCGTACTCACCTCAAAGGGTACGATCACGCGGCCATAGAGCGCCCCAAGTAGCCGCAGGTTGCCGCACGCGGCAGTCAGAGCGATGAGCGGCCCGGTGTTGATGACGATGGCGCGCGGTTCAGGCATTGGCGGCGTCCTCGGCGATGTCGTCCGCGGTCAGGTCGATCATCGGCACGCCGAACTCGTGAAGCCGCAGAAGGAATGTCATCCGCTCCCGCTCGATGATCTCAATGCTGCGGTTGAAGTCTTCCTCGACGTAGAGCTTGCCGGCCTCGATCTCGCCCTCGATCACTTTGTCGTCGGGGGTGTAAACGTACTCGTCGAGCGTGGTCGCGATCTGCTTC
>CAILKC010000021.1 GCA_903834675.1 uncultured Victivallales bacterium
AGACGGAGAGGGAGACTGGCGGAGAGGGAGACTGGCGGAGAGGAAAACAGGGTTCAGGGCCGCGGCCGGACATACCGGAATGAGACTTGCGGACGCGGTTCCCATTCCGATCCGGCCGGGACGCGCCGGATCGCCTGGAGGGCGCCCCTGCGTGGCCGCCGCGGCGCCGACGCAGCGGCGCCCTCCAACGCCCTTCGTCCGCAGCGGCGGACGAGGGGCGGAATGGGAAGCGCTTGGGGTCATACGAGGTTACTGCAAGTCTCCTACAAGCAAACCCCTACGGAGCTGACTTGCGCCCGGGCACGCTGGGGGTCAGTTGCAGACCGAGAGGGGGGACGTACAGTGTTCATCGCGCTGTTAGCAATGCCTGCCTGCCGTGGAGATGGTACCTCATGAGCCCTGCATGCTGGCCCCGCTGGTGTGACGATCTTAAGGCCTTGGTCGGCTGTCACAGCACGCCAGGAGATGAAGATGAGGTGGCTCGCTGCTTGCGGACTGCCTGGGAGGAGGCTGGCTGGACCGTTAGCCTTCACGGCCGCTCCGCCATTTCGGCACGGCGGCCACGGGGCCGTAATCGTCAACCGACGTTGCTGGTCTGCGCCCACATGGACTCGCCCGGGTTCAGCATTGAGCGTATGGGTGGGGACGTCACCTCGGTGATCACGCTGGGCAAGCCGGTTTTCGCGGGGCCGGTGGCTGAGGCGGTACTGAAGACACGGGACGACCGGGTCTGGTTGGTGTTGCAGCGCGAGGAGCTTGAGCTGGGGCGGGAGAAGTACTGGATGCCGACGCTGCCCGGGACGCGTCCCGGTGACCGGCTGTGCTTCCACGGCGGCCTGGAACTGGCTGCCGACGGTGGTTTGAGCGGGCCGTTCCTCGACAACCGGCTGGGCTGTGCGGTGCTCTGTGAGATAGCCCGGCGCCTGGCGACGGCGCCGACCGGCGTCAACCTGGTGCTGGGCGCCACCGCCAGCGAAGAGATGGGGGGGTTCGGCGCGCCGGTTCTGGCGCAGGCGATTCAGCCGGACCTGGTGCTCTGCCTGGACGCCACCTACGCCAGCGCCGAGCACGGCGTTCGTCTGGGCGCCGGGCCGGTGCTAACGCTCAGCGACGCCTCGGTCCTGCTCGGCTGCCGGGAGCGCGATCGGGCCCTGGAGTTTGCGGAGTCCGCCGGCATCCCGCTGCAAACGGAGGTCTACAACCACAGCGGCACGGATGCCCGCGCCTTCCCGCGCCTTGGCTTGCCGGGGCGGGTCTGCCCGTTACTCCTGCCGACGACGGGCAATCACTCGCCCTTGGAGGGGGCGGCGCGGGCTGACCTCGAGGCTCTGGTAGAGCTGTTGTGCGCCATCAGTGCCCCCAAGGCCTGGCGCTCTTTCTTCATGCCAACCTTCTGAACGCGAGGCGGTGATGGACGCGCGCTGTCAGATCGAGACGCGGTTTCTGGTGCTGCGTCTGACGTCCTACTCCGACACGAGCCTGATCGTGGCCGGCCTGACCCCCGGGCTGGGGCAAGTCCACTTCCTGGCGCGCGGCGCCAAACGCCTGGGGCCGAAGCGCTTTCCATTGCTTGATCTATTTCGGGTATTGCAGGTGAGTTATCGGGATACGGGGGCGGAGCTGCACCGTCTGGGGGGCGCGGACCTGGTGGCAGACCACGCCGGGGTAGCGCGTCACCTGACGGCCTTTCAGACTGCCGGCTGGCTGGCGCAGTTTGCGCTGGCCAATGCACCGGCGGGCCTGGGTCAGGAGGCTCTGTTCGAGGCCTTGTGTGTCGGCCTTGGCAGGTTGGCCGGACTGCGGCCCGAGGACGATGCGGTGGCGCTGGCGGACTCGGTGGTGGTCGGGGTCCTGCTTGCCTATCTGCGGGAGGGTGGCTGGCTGGCGGAGCAGGATGGCGACATCCGGGCCGCCGAGCAGTGCGAGCGACTCCTCGCCATGGCTGCAGGTCAGGCAGCGCCGCCTCGGTTGACCGCCGCTAACTGGCACGCACTGCGCGCTTGGGCCGTCGACCTGGCAGAGGCTGCCGAGTGCCAGATGCCGGCGCGCGCCTGAAGCCGGGCCCGGGCTGCGTCAGGTCCGGCGCGGATCGCGTCGGCAGAACCCCACGGCAAGGCCAAGGCAGAGCAGCGCTAACGCGCCGGGCTCGGGGGTGTGGTAGTAGACCCAGAGCGTACCGGTGATGGTCGCGTCGCTGAAGTCACCTTCGGGGGGCAGTTTCCCCCAGCCGCCACCCGGCTGGGGGAAGGTCAGCCAGTTCACCTGGTCCGTGGTCGGCGCGATGGTCGCCGTGATGGTGCCGGAACCGGTGAAGAACGCCAAGTCGGTCGAGTTCGTGGAGCTGTAGGTGGAGGAGTCCGACCCGCTTGGGGAGGGGTTGTAGAGGTAGACGCTGGAGTAGGCCGGGAGCGCGACCGTACTGTGGTAGGACGGATCCGCATCAACGACCTGGCCGGTGAGCAACGTCTCGCTGACCGCCACGTTCGTCCCGAAAACTACGTCTACGGTCTGGGACACCGCGTTTGCATTTGTCACCACCAAGTCGGCGGTCAGGGTTGCCTGAAACACCAGACCGACCCGCAGCAGACTGTTGTTCGGATCGAGGTGCGAGGGGTCCGTCAGGGTCTCGTTGAACTTGGCGATGTAGAGGGTATCCTGCCAGTCAGAAACCGGCATGGAAAACGAATATGAGTAGGCGTAGATGTTGGCCGCGGCGCGCGGCGACAGCAGCAACCCCAGAGTCAGGCCCACAAGCGCCAGGACTCGGGCGGAAAAAACAGACGCCCCCGCCAGAGCCCCATCCGCCACGGCCGTATTGGTTCGCTTCTTTGACATGGACTTCTGCACTGTCGTAACCGAGTGATTGCGGGTCGTAGTCAAAAGGACCCAGCATCGGTGTCTGTATTAATATAGGTTACGCTAGACCAAGGCGCAAGCCCGCCTGCGGCTCCGTCCCGCAGGCTCATGGACGCTTCTTTTGCAGCTTCAATCCAGGGTCTCCCAAGAGGGTGTAGATGCGGCGGGCATCCACCTCATTTTCGGGGGCTGTGGTTGGGGGTACGAGACCACGGAGGGCGAGGATCACGGCATCTCCGAGGCGCGGGGAGGTGGTGCTGCACAGGGCCGTGAAGACTTTTTGATCGATGGACCTGGACGCGGTGTTGTAGGCCAGTGCCGAGGGGGCCAAGACCGCGATGGCGCCGCCATTGGGTTTCAGCACCAGGACCTCGCCCAAGCTATCGTATCCCGGGATTTCGAAGCGGTTGATGACACAGGAGGCGGCCACCAGCAGAGCGAGGTGGTCGTTGGAGATGGTCAGGCTCGGCACGTCGGCGGAGGTGAGCAGGCCAGCGCGGCTGAGGCGGTCCGTCCCGCCATGGCCGAGCCAGTTGACAAAGCGCGTGCCGCCGGTCATCGACTGGAGGAAGCGGCTGCGGGCGTCGGCCAGGGCCAGTTCGGACAGGTAGACCCGTTCCAGGGACGAACCGGCGAAGGTTGCCGCGGCGAGAGCCTCGGCATCAAGCGGGAAGTCACCGCCGTTGTCCGGGGTATCGGCGCTGAGGATCAGGTCCAAGGGGCTCGAACCGGCCGCGGCCGTCTCGTAGCCGATGATTTTGGCGATGACGGCGCTGAGTTCGCTGGCGTTCATCACCGGCAGACGTCCCACCGCGATTTCGGGGAGGCCGTCATCATTGCGGACGTCACCGAGGCTAATGTCCGAGGCAAAGAGGCCGTAGGGATTGTGGGTCAGTAGGGGCGGGAGCAGGTTGTCATTGAGGCCCTTGATGTTGCAGTAGTCGTAGGTGCCATCGCCGATCAGGACCACGTAACGAGGCTTGGTCTTCCACTGGTTGTAGGCGGTAGTCAGGAAGCTGCGCAGGGCCGTCGGCTCCGCCAGCCCGAAGTTGAATTCATCGTAGACCTCGGTGAGGTTAACGACCATGGAGGTGAGGCCATTTTGCCGACGATGCTGGGCCAGCACCTCAGCGGCGGCCAGCATGTCCGTCGGCGCGATGATGACGTGCTCGATCTTGGTGGTAAGCGCCCGCAGGGCGGAGGGATACACGGGCGTTCCGGTCGGGGTGGCAAGAGCGGCGGGGACGAAGGCGACGTAGCGGTTGTTGGGGTTGGCCGGCATCAAGCTTACCGAGTACGTCCCCGCCACGGCGGCAGGGCCGATGGTCAGATTGGTGAGGGTCAACGTGCGGGTCGGGTCGGTGATATCGAACACCTGAATGGCGGGATCGGTAAAGCCGATCACCGTGACGACGGGGTTGCCATCGGCGCGGAAGCTCAACTGGTTGCTGACGGCCTTGCAGGCACGTGGATAGGTCAGGTCGATCCAGTCCAGGTAGCAGGTGCTGCTGCTGACCCCCCCGGCCAGCAGGGCTCCCACCTTGATGGTGTTGTTGCCTGGGACCAGCAGGGTGGCGGGGAAGAGCAGATCGACGGTGTGCGGGGTGAAGCCGTCCCACTGCGAACGGCCCAGCACGGTGCCGTTGAGGCTGATTTCAACCAGATGGTCGGCGGGTGCCGCGGAGTCACTGCCGCCATGCAAGCGCACCGTGACCCCCGCGTTGCCGGTGCGGGTGCCGAGCTGGGTGAGGTTCGTGGTGACCGTCCGGCTTCTGAAGGATGGTACAGGGGCCGCAGGAAGCAGCGAGCCCCAGGCCCACAGGCCATCCTCGGGAGACGCCACCACGCTCACAAGGCTCACCAGATCCTGCTCAAGATGCAGCACATCCAGGAAGCTGGTGGCACTGACGGGGGCCGGCATTCGGCCATCCACGGCACGCAGGGACGGGACAAGGCCCTGCTCCAGCCAGTAGATGTTGGTCTTGGTATAGGGCGAGACCGGCGGCCGGGCGTAGAAGTAGAGCCCCTCGCCGCCGACGGCACCGACACTGCCGACCGTCCTGGCCTCGCAGGTCACCTGCAACTGTCGGTACTGGATGCCGTAGCGCACCACCTCGGGGGCGACGCCCAGGCCGGTCGCGATGGCCGCCACGGAGAGGTACTTCATGCCCTCGGTGGTCACCGGAATCTTCATGTGGGTCGTCAGACTGCGCAGCACCAGAGCCGGGGACGGGCTGGCTTTGGCGGAGACTGAGGTCTTGCTGAGGGCGAGGCCGTTGGTCAGGGCCGGCTCCGTACGCTCGGCGGCGCGCGCCGCCTTGTCGGGGTCGGCGGGGTGGGCGCTGCCACCCAGCACCAGACTTGCGCTAGAGAACGTCTGGCCTTTGCGGGTGGGCGCCGGGGTCCGGAGCGGACTGACGCCATCCCCGGCGACCTCGGTGCTGGCTCCAGCCGCCAGGGGAAGGGTCAGGAAGAACGGCCCATGGAACAAGGCAGCGCCGAAGGTCGGTAACTCCTCGACCCAGTAGCGGCAGGTCGTGCCAGGGATCGCCGCGTCGTCCAGGACCGCGTAGACCCCGCCCTGGGGCTCGCCCACCGCCGGGATCGGCTCGGCGGTGACCCGGATGCGGCCGCTGTCGCCTGCCGTCTCGCGGTACAGGTTGAAGGCCACGGAGCCGACCTCGGAGGCGGTCTCCCAGCGCACCACCGTGCCGAACTCGGCGAGGGTCACGCCGAGGCGAGAGACGACGGCCACCGTGGCCATACTGGGTAGCCGGTCCAGGAAGTCCCGGCCGGGGTAGGCGGTGGCGGCCACGACATTAACCGCGATCTGGCTGAAGCCGTTGCTATTGGCGTTGCCGTCGAGGTCATTGGTGCTGCTGTAGTCGGTCGGGTCGGTTTCGACCACCACGTACTTGCCGAAGGCGAACCCGGAGAAGGCGTAGCGTCCGTCGCTAGCGGTATTGGCCGTGGCCACCAAGGGCTCGCCGGTGTCGTACCTGCCGTTGGCATTGGTGTCGAAGCGCAGTTCCACCAGCACGTTGACGATGGGGTACTCGGTATCGGCGAGATTCCCATCGTTATCGGTATCCTTGCGGACCTGGCCAGCGATCGAGGCGTTGCTGCGATAGCCGAAGTCCTGATCCAGGCGGGTTGGGGCGGCATTGGTCAGCGCCACGGTGGCGGTGCTGTTGCCGCCGCCGTCGGGGTCGACGCTGTTGACGGTCAGCCCGCTGGGCAGGTTGCCGGGGTTGACCGTGACGCTGTAGCTCACCCCGCCGACTGTGGCGCGCAGGCCACTGAGTGTGTACAACCCTTCCGCGCCGGTGGTCACCACGACGGTATCGGTGTCACCGTCACCATCCATATCACCGCTGAGGGTGACCTGGACGCCGCTGATGCCCTCGCCTGCGTCCCAGACCCCGTTGTTGTTGACATCGGCGAAGATGCGGTCGCCGATCGACCCCGCACCGCGGTAGCCGAAATCGACATCGGTGCGGGTCTGCCCGACGGCGAGAACGACGCTGGCACTATGGTCGAGGCCGCCGTTGAGGTCGTAGGTCTGCGTCAGCCCGCTGGGGAGGGTGGAGGTATCGACGCGCACCGTGTAGCTCCCGGCGGCGCGGTTGCCAATGCTGTAGCTGCCATCGGCGGCGGTGGTGGCATTCGGCTCACCTGCGGTGTAGCTGCCGTTGTTGTTGCTGTCGATGTAGACGCGCACGCCGCCGATGCCGGGCTCGCCTGCATCCTGTACCCCGTCGCCGTCGAGGTCGTCCCAGACGCGGTCGCCAAAGGCCGAGGCGTAGAGATGGTCCGTGATCGTCGCCGTGGCGTTGATCCCTTCCGTGCCCTCGTTAGCCGTGGCGGTAAGGGTGTAGTCGCCGGCCAGGTCGATGGTATGCCAGACATATTCGTAGGTCTTGGACCAACTGTCGCTGGCGACGACCTCGGACGCGCCCAGCGTCGGGCTCACGTCGCCGCTGGTGCCGGGACCGTCGATGACCAGGCCAACGCTCGTGATATCGCTGGCGCCAAACGGGTCGGTAACCCTGACGCGCACGTAGCGCAGCACGGTGATCGAGGCATCGGTCAGTGGGCTGCCGTTCGGGTAGGCCGCGTCGTAGACATCGAAGGCGGGAACGGCGATGATGCTGGTGGTCGGCAGGACGATCTTGGACGGGTAGGTGCTGCTGTCGTAGCGGAGCTGGAACGCGACCCCGCTCTGGGTCGTGGTCACGGTCAGCACGATGGCTTGCCCCGCCGCGATGTTCACATTACCACCCAGGCTGCCGGTCCAGGTGAGCAGGCCGGCGCTGTAGCTCGGGCTGCTGAGGGTGAGGAAGGGCGTCCCGCCCACCGACAAAACAGCGCTGATGGTAGGGTTCGCCGGCATCGAGCCGCTGATCACGTTGACGTAGTTGGTGACCGTGATGGAAGCTCCAGAGGCCATGGCAAACGGCAAGGCGAAGGCGGGCGACTGGGTGAATACCGCCTGAGTCACCGTCGCCGCTTGCCGGATTCCCGCCGCGACGATGGACCACGGCTGACTTGCGCTTGAGCTATACGAGTGGGTGACGGTGGCAGCCCCAGGCTCCGTGCTGGCGGCGCCCGCGAGGGTGCTCGCCGGATTGGAGATGGTCTGGTTCCAGGCCAGGGTCTGGCCGGACCCGCCAGGCAGACTGAGGGTCGGCGAACCGTCGAAGGCTGTGGTGCCGAAGACCAACTGGCCCGTCGCCGAGGTGACGTTGACGGTTGAGGTTGTGCTCGTGCCCTGCGCCGTGGCAGCGGTGCCCAGCGGCGTCGTCTGGTCGACCCCGGCGAAGGTTGTCGCCCCCACGGTGACCGTGCCGCTGCCGCTCAGAGTGACCACCACGTTAGCGGCACCGGAATTCGGGTTGAGCAGGCTGTAGATATAGCTCCGCACCTGCGTTCCCGAGCTGGCCTGGCTGGCAACGGAGGTCAAGCTGCTGCCGCCGTAGGTCACGCCGGTCACGGTCGGTGCAGTGCTGCTTGAATTAATGCCGCCCACCGCCACGGCGACCAGCAGCAGCCGGTCGGAACCGCTTCCGGTCGTGTGACTGAAGCTGACAGAAGCTGGCTTAATCGAGACGCCACCGATGGCCCAATCGTCGTCCCCGGCGGTCCAGCTCATGGTCACACTGGCGGCGCCAGCTTCGGTACTGCCGCCGCCGCGCACATCGCTGGTACTATTGCCGCCGCTGTCCACGTCCCAGCGCTCGGTCTGGTTGGTGCCGGGGGTCATACTGGTCTGGCCCGCGGCGTTCGAGACGGTATCGAAGACCAGTTCACCCACCGCCGAGGAGACCGCGACGCTGGGGGTGGTCGAGCTTCCGGTCGCCGAAGCGAAGGTGCCCAAGGGCGTGGTCTGATCGACTCCGGTGAAGGTTGCGGCGCCGATGACCGCCCGTCCCGAGGCACTCAACGTAACCACGACATTGTTGGCCGCCGTCGGCGGGTTGACGAGCCGCCAGATTTCCATGCGAGTATTGGCCCCGTTGCTCTGTGCGCCAACCAGGGTGAGGGAGTTGCCGGCGTAAGTCACGCTGTTGACGTGCTCAGCACCCGCCCGCATGGAGACTCCCACCAGCAGCAGCCGGTCGGCGCCGGTCCCCGTCGTGTGCGAGAAGGTGAACGAGGTGCTGCTGCCGCTGGTGCTGCTGGTCGCATCAAATGCCAGAGGGACTTTGGCGGTGCTCGAGGTGGCATCCACGACGACGCTGGGGGTGGCGAGGGTGGCCGTGGTGGCCGTGGTGTTGTCAACCGGGGTTGCCGCCGGGTCGACGCGGTCGAGGGCCTGGCTGGGGTCGCTCAGGTAGAGCACTTTGCCCTGTGGGGTGGGGGTGCTGTCGCGTTTGTCGTAGAAGTCGTTGCCGGTCGAGTTCTGCCCGCTGCTGAGGGTGCGTGGAATCTGCCGGTCGTTGGGCGGCACCACGTCGACCGTGTTTGTGTAGCCGGTCGGCAGGAGTTGCACCGCGGTGTAGCTGCCGGGGGCCAGGTTCGTGAAGGAGTAGGCCCCGGTGTTCGAGGTCGTGGTGCTGGCCACGACGGTCGAGGAGGCATCCAGCAACAGCACGGTGACCCCGGCGAGGCCGACGGTGTCTTCCGCATCGATGACGCCATCGCCGTCCACGTCTACCCGTACCGCGCCAGCGAGGCTGGCCGGCCGGTAGAAGCCGGCGTCGAGGGTGTTGTTGGTGTCGCCGTAAGCGAGCGTCAGCGTCGCCGTCAGGCCGGTGCTGACCTGGGCGTCACTGTCGGTGCTGTCCGCCCCTTGGTCGGCCACCGTCCGGGCGTAATCGGGGACGGCAGCGAAGCCCAGGATGTACGAGCCCGCGGGCAGGCTGGTGAAGCTGTAGGCGCCATTGGCCGCGGAGGTCGTCGTGGCGATCACGTCCGCATCGTCCGCATTGCCGGCGATGCCATCGGGACCGTAGCCCGGGCGGTAGAGGTTGACGGTGGCGCCATACAGGCCGGTTTCCCCGACATCCTGCTGGCCGTTGCCATTGGTGTCGATCCAGACGAAGTTCCCCAGGGTTGCCGCCGCCGCATAGCCGGCGTCGAGGGTGAGATTCGACTGTCCGGCGGTGAGGGTAATGCTGGCGGTATAGCCGGAGGTCGCATTCGCATCGCTATCGCTCGCATCGGCGCCCTGATCGGCCAGGGTGAGGGCGTAGCCTGGCAGGGTGCCAAAGCCGACGTAGTAGGTTCCTGGCAGAAGGGTGGCGAAAGTGTACGCCCCGCCGCCGCTGCTGCTGGTCGTGGCCGCGATCGAGCCATTGGTTCGGTAGACGGTTACGGTCACGCCGTCCAGCCCCGGTTCGCCGACATCCTGTTGGCCGTTGGCATTGAGGTCACTCCACACCCGGTCGCCGAGGGTCACCGGCGCCACGTAGCCGAAGTCCACGTCGGTGCGTGTCTGATTCGCGGCCAAGGCGACGGTGGCGGAGTGGTCCAGGGCGCCGGTCAAGTCGTAGGTCTGTACCCGCCCGGCCGGGAGGGTGCTGGCATCGAGGCGCACCGTATACGTGCCGGCGACCAGGTTCGTGATGGTGTAGTTGCCGTCGGTCGCGGTGGTGGCCGCGGGTTCGGTGGCGGCGTCATAAGCCCCGTTGCCGTTACTGTCGACGTAAACCCGTACGCCATTGATGCCGGTCTCCCCGACGTCCTGAACGCCGTCGCCGTCGCTGTCGGTCCAGACACGGTCGCCCAGGCTGGCCGTGCTGCGGTAACCGAAGTCCACATTGGTGGCACTCTCGTGGGCGGTCAGGGTCCGGCTGGCCAGGTCTGCCGTGCCGGTGCCATCCAAATCATAGGTCTGGGTCGAGCCCACCGGCAGGGTGCCGATCTCCACCCGCACCAGAAACGTCCCCGCCGGCAGATTGTCGATGAGGTAGGTGCCGTTGAGGTCGGTCAGGGCGGATCTTTCCCCCGCGTCGAAAATGCTGTTGGCGTTGGCATCGAGATAGACCAACACGCCGGCGATGCCGGGCTCGCCGGCGTCCTGGACGCCGTCATTGTCACGGTCGTTCCAGATGAAGTCGCCGATGGAAGCGTCGTTGCGATAGCCGA
This sequence comes from uncultured Victivallales bacterium, assembly GCA_903834675.1. Next base: position 10,447 of record CAILKC010000021.1, read on the forward strand.
AATCCACGTCGGCCCGGCTGGTCCCGCTCAGGGTCACCGTCGCGGTGTGGTCAGTGCTCGGCGCCGTCAGATCGTAGGTCTGGGCGTAACTGGCGGGCAGCGTGCTTGTGTCCACCCGAACGGTGTACGTGCCGTTGAAAAAGTTGCCGATGGAATAGGCGCCGCCGACGTCCGTGGTGGCGGAGGCCTCGGTGGCGTCAAACACCCCGTCGTTGTCGCTGTCGAGGTAAACCCGGACCCCCGCGATCGGCTTGTCGGTATAGAGTGTGCCATCGTCGGCAGCAGTGATGGTACCACTGCGGTTGGTGTCGACATAGCCGTCGATCACCGGGTAGCCTTGGAAGGTGCCGTCGTCGCTGGTGTCGACGGTGCCACTGCCATTGACGTCCAAGCGACCGTCGATCACGCGCATGGTGCCGATGTAGCCATCGTCGGCCGTGGTCCCACTGCCGCTGGCATTGATGTCCACGAGGCCGTCCACGATGGCGATGTCAGGCAGGAAGACGCGGTTGCCATCGTCGTTGGCGTCGGGTGTC
>CAILKC010000022.1 GCA_903834675.1 uncultured Victivallales bacterium
GTTGCCGATGAACACGGAGTTGGCCACGGTCAGGCCGTGGTTCCCGGCAATAGCGCCGCCCCCGCCACTGGCCCGGTTGCAGGCGAAGCGGCAGTTCGCCACCCGGGTCGAGACGCCGTTTGAAAGCAGACCGCCGCCCGCATTGTGCGGCGCGCTGCCGTCCGCCCGGCCGTCACGGATGGTGAAACCGTCCAGAATGCAGTTGGCGCCGGTCACCACGTGGTAGCAGTTGTCGGTGCTCACGCCGACCGTGCCGATGTCGCCGCTCAGGACGGTCGGATTCGAGGCCACGTTACGGTCCGCGCGCTGCGCCTCGGTACCGGCGAAGCCGCCGTAGACCGGCACCCCGGCCAGCAGCTGGAACGTGCTGCTGCGGGTCGGGCTGACGCCGCCCGGCTTGTAGGTCCCGGACGCCACCCAGACCTCCTGGCCGAGGGTCGTCGCGGCCAGGGCCGCGGTGAGGCTGGTGAAGGCGTTCGCCCATGAACTGCCGTTGCCGGAACCGCTGGCGTTGCCTTTCACGTAGACGACGCACGCCGCGGTGTACGCCGCCAGGTGGCCGCTGCCTGCGTCGTTGAGGTTCGGGTTCAGCCCGTGCGCCTGCTCCCAGCCGTCCGGCATGCCGTCGCCGTCGGTGTCCCAGAGGTTCGGGTCGCTGTCGGTCTCAGCCGCGTCCGGGATGCCATCGCCGTCGGTGTCGGCGGGCGCGCCGAAATCCAGACGGACCAGCCCGCGCTCGGTGATGGTATAGACCTGGCGCAGCAGTTCGAGCGAGTTCTCGCGCAACCCCAGACGCAGGACCTCGCCGTAGGTCACGGCGGTCGGATCGGTCGGGGTGGTGGAGAAAAGCTCAAGCCGAAGCGCGTAACAGAAGTTGGCCACGGCCGGATCGCTGCCGAGGGTGTAGGACGCCAGCAGCGTCCCGTCGCTGGCGCGCCGGGCCTCGACGACGCAGGCGGTGTCCGCCGCCGTGAGCACGCGGCCGGTCACGGTCATGGTGCCATAGAGCACGAGCGGCTCCGGGATGGCGGCCCGCAGGGCGGCGGCGCACACCAGCACCCCGAGCATGAGACCTCGCGCCACGTTTGCTGTTATTCTCAAGGTCGTCGCTCCCGTTGTCGCTCAAACGTGTTCGGCCCGCTGGCGGCGCTCGTCCGTGCGCGCCGCACACCCTGGGTTGTCGTGGTCGGCCGGGGACGGCCGACAGGCTTGCTCTCTGCGTCAGTTCCCCGAGTACGAATACGTCTGGAAGAAAATCTTGATATCGTCCACCCCGTCGCCGTTGCGCGCCGTGCTGCTGCCGGGGACGAGCGGGCCGTTGACAAAGGTGTCCAGGCCCACGTCGGCGTTCCAGAGCAGGGTGCCACCGGGGATGATGATGAGCCAGCGCGTGTTCCAGACCGAGCGCCCGATCAGGCGCGTGTCGGAGGCGGTCTCCGTCGGGTCAAAGTCCCCCTTGTCGTGGTACGCGCGCAGGCTCGAGAAGCGCCGGATACCACCGAAGGTATCGTTCAGGCCATCGTTCATGGGGATCCAGCTGGTGCTGGCGACATCGCTCGGGCCGATCGGGAACGGCACGGGCAGTTTCTGGTCCAGGACGCGCCATTCGCGGGTGGCGAACGAGTCGCCGGTCGGCGAGCGCAGGACGTCGGCCCCGACCGGAACCAGGTACACGCGCGGGGTGTTCGAGAGCCCGGAGAGGTTGTAGTTGCCGAACCAGACCCCGACCGAACGCACGCGGGTGGCGAAGTGGGTCGGGTCATAGGCGCTGTCGCCGCCGCCCAGCGGCCAGCCGAAGAAGTTCAGGCCGAAGGTGACCGTGGTCGTGAACGGGATCACGAGCCCGGGCTGGGGGCCGGCGGACTCCGGGGCGAAGGGTCGGCAGAAGCGCCGGAACTCGGGCACGTCCCAGACGTTGTCCACCCGACACTTGGTCAAGGCCGTCCGCCAGGCCTCGTTGGAATTCTCACGCAGGCGGAACATCTCGGTACGGAGGGAGAAGCGGTTGGTCTCGGTGGCCGGGTTGTTGAAGCCGAGCTGACCCTTCAGCACGGTGAAGTTCTGGGCCATGCGCGCCAAGGGGTCGGCCAGGCCGCGGGAGCCGGCCACCGGCCGATCACTCAGCACCTGGCCGAGGCTGCGCTGGCGTACGATGTCGTTGAGGAAGCGCTGGCCGGCAGCGCCGGCATCGTAGAGCATGTTGGTCTCGTAGTCGTAGGCCGTGGCGGCCAGGTAGACGTAACGGGCGGCCAGGTCGAACTGGGCCCGGTACTTCTGGATCGCGTCGTTGCGGAAGACGCGGAACGCCATGTCCTGGTAACGGTATTCCTGGACCGTGCCGGCGGTGCGCTGGCGGAAGGCCACCAGTTCCTCGATGACCCGTTCTCCCTCGGCGAGTTTGGCCAGGTAGTTGCCTTGAACCTGGGACAGAGCCTCCTTCAGATTGTAGCACTCGAGCCGCAATCCGGGTTCCTCCCGGATCTTTGCTTCGAGTTGCCAGACCTGCTGCTGCACCACGAAATTGTTGCTGTTGGTCTGTAGATCGATCGAGGTCTGCTGCTCGGCGATTTCCTTGCCGAATTCGATGATGTTCTGGGAGGTATCGGTGACATCGGCCATGGTGTTCATCACATCGCTCACCGTATTCGAGACGGCCTTGATGGTGCCGCGGATGGGCGCGGTCACGTCAATCGCCAAGCCCACGACTTTGGGGATGGATTCTGTCACGGCGTCACCCGTGTTGTCGGTAAACGTGCCCACCGTCCGGAACGCCAGGCCAGCCGCCTGCAGGCAGATCATGACCCCGTTCATGCCGCTGACCGCGTTCTTGTGCTTCTGCATGATGCTGATATTTTCGTCCAGGGAATCCTTGGTGCTCTGGATGCCGCTCACCTGATCCCCGATCGCCCAGA
>CAILKC010000023.1 GCA_903834675.1 uncultured Victivallales bacterium
CGCTTGGCAAACAGTTCGCCGTTGTAGGTGCTGAAGAAGAAGTAGTCGGTGTACATGGCCTTGGGGTCGTTCAGAATCTCGATCTCCGGCACCAGGGTCACGCCCTGGCTGCCGTCGGCCTTGCGGAAGGGCGGCGCGTCCTCCGGCCGCGGGATCGACTTGCCCACCACCCAGAACTCGCTGAGGAAGGCGCCGGTGGTGCGCGGGATTTTGGCGACGAACGCATCCTCGCTGCCCTGGGCTGAGAAGAAGCTGTAGTCGAAGCCGGCGATGCCGCTGAATCTGCCGCCAATGGTGACCAGGCCGAAACTGTCGAAGGTGACGGCATTGGCCTGGTCATCACCCACGCCGCCGCCGAAGTTGGCCCACTGCCACGCTACCGTCTCCGGTGGTCCGGAGGTCACGTCGAGACGGGCCGCGAAGGCATCGCTGCCGCCGAGCGCCGCGATGGTCGTGGCGGCAAAGCTGGCGCTGCCGGTGAAACTTCCGGCAAGATAGAACTCGGTGTGGTGAATTGCCGTCGGCGGATAGACGGTGGTGTCGGCCGTGTCGTACTCGTAGAGCTTGATGCCCCGGGGCACGACGGTGCCGGAGCCGCCGGCACGCTGCACCCATTGCGGAACGCCGTCGCTGTCGTACTTGACGACAAACAGGTCCCGGGTCCCGGCACTCGTGAGGGTCTGGCCGCCGACGCTGGCGCTGCCGGTAAAGGCGCCGCAGGGATAGATGTTGCCCGCGGCGTCCAGCGTCAGCGCGGTGCCCAGGTTGGTGCCGGCGCCGGTCGCCAGGTTCGTCGCCCACTGCGCTACGCCATCGGCGCTCAGGTTGATCAGGGCCGCCGCCTGCCCGGCGGCCGGGTTGGTCAGGGACGAACCCCCGGTAAAGGTCAGGTCCTGGGCATACTCGGCAACCAGGTACACACTGCCCGAAGCATCCACCGCGATGGCATTGCCGCGTTTGTTGCCGCTGCCGGTCCCGGCCTTGATCCAGAGCAGGTTCCCAGCGCCGTCCAGCTTGGCGGCACAGGCGTGCTCGACCCCGGTGGCGCCGGTGAGCGCGGTCCCCTGGAACGTAAAGGGCATCTTGTACCAGCCCGTGAGATAGAGGAAGATGTTGGCGCCATCCTGACGCAGCACCAGGCCGGCGGCCGCGCCGCCGCCGGCGCCGAAGCCCTCCTTCCGCCATTGCTCGCCGCCGCTGCTGTTATACTTGATCACGACCAGGTTGTCGCCGGACCGGCCCGCCACATAGATATTGCGGTCATTGTCGAGCGCCACGGCCCGGGCTTCGGACGTCTTGGCCAGAACCCCGCTGCTGCTGGCCCACAACCATTCGCCGCGGTGATTGACCTGGCCGACCAGCAGGTCCCGGACGCTGCCCGTCGTCTGGGTGCAGGTGATCGTCTCGCGAGTGCCGTTGACGCGCTGCCGGCCGTTCAGGGTCAGCGTGCCGCGGAAACTGCCGGCGACGATGACACTGCCGAGATCGGTTTCCGGGCCGCCGATGACCGGGGCCAGGGCCAGGACCTGGTCGTCATCGGCCTGCACGTCGGTGCCGCCGCCGAACTGGACCGACCAGTTACGGTAATCGAGGCCCTGCTCCGCCGAACTATAGAAGAGCGCCCCTGGGCCATTGACCAGCAGCACGCCGGTGAAGCTCTGCGCCTGCATGTTCGCGTCGGTGTAGGAGACCAGGACCGTGGTGCGCTGCGAGACGCCGGCCAGGTCGCCGAGGGCCGTGGCACTGCCGACAAACGAGGTCAGTTGCGCGCCGGTCGAGGCGCTGCCGCCGCCGGCGAACGCGATGCTCACGGTCGAGTTCACCGAGACGCCGAAGGACGTGCCGACAAACGACTCCGCGGCATAGTACGCGTTGGCGCCGGCGCCGTAGCCGCTGTTGACCGTGCTGGGCGCGATCCCGCTCGTCTGCGCCGCGAGACGGGGGGATGCCGCCAGCAGCAGCAGGCAAGCGGCCAGGATGGGGAGTTGGCGCGGGACACGTCTCATAGTGCGCCTCTTTCCTTTCGCAATCCGTGTGAGCAGCGCGCAGATATCGGTTGTCGGGGGTTGGTCGGCCGGGGGGTAGGCGCGGGCTCGCGGAGCCCGCACCCGGTCGCCGCCGCTGGTAGGCGCGGGCTCGCGGAGCCCGCACCCGGTCGCCGCCTCAGCGAGGCCGCTACGACTCAGGCTGCGATCACTCACTTCGCTGCTTCCAGCGCCGTGAGCCGCTTCAGCACATCCGCGAGCGTGGCCTTGGTTGCCGCCAGGTCCGCTTCCAGGGCCGCGTTCTTCGCCGCCAGTTCGCGGATGGCTTCGACCGTCAGCGCCGAGAACCCGACGGGCAGGCAGAGGCCCTTGACCCCGTCTGGGGTGGTTTCGACCCACTTCGGGAACACCGTCTCGACTTCCTGCGCGATGAAGCCCGTCTGCGTTCCGGCTTGGTTCCCCATCTTCTCCGGGTCCTTCCACTCGAAGGTGACGCCACGGAGTTTCAGCAACGCATCGAGGGAGCCGGACAGGCCGGCGATGTTCTTCTTGAGCCGCTCGTCCGAGACGGTCCCCCACGACCCGCCGCCCACCTGGAAGCCTTTGCCCATGGCGAGGATAAACATGCCTTCATTATTTGTAAGTCTGGCACGCTCGATGTTATTGACAAAGAAAGTCAGGGCCCCGTCGGTCGCGCAATTCAGGCCGGTATCGGCTTTGCCGATGGCGAGCCGGAGCAACGAACCAACTGCGGCAGTACCGATGCCGATACCAACATCGGTACTGATGTTAAAGGTGTCAGTGCCGATCCGGGCCCGCTCGACATTGTTGGTGACGAGTGTCAGGATACCGTCAGAGGCCCAGTCCAGACCGGTATCGGAATCGCCGATGGCGAGCCGAATCGTCGGGGGGACGAAACTGGTGTCGGTAGGTCTGGAGACAGATAGATTGCCATTGACCCATGCGTAGTTGTCGCTGGCCCCCGTCTCGGCAAGCGTGAGGATACGTTCGCTGTTGCCGCTGAAGGAAATCGCGCCGGCGGTGGAGTAGATGCCCGTGTGGAGGTCGCTAGTGAATGTGTATGTCGGGGTTGCCATCGACCCGGCCGGCCCCACGATCTTGCCGAAGGTGACCGGATCGAAGGTCCGCACGTTCTGGTCCATGGCGTAGAGTTCATACGCCCCCATACCGGTGTTCAAACTGGCCAGCGCGGCCGCGCCGGCCGAAAGCGTGCCCGTGGTGGTGATCGCGCCGCTGCCCGCAGCCAGACTGGTGACCGTGGCCGGACCGGCCGAGAGCGTGCCCGTGGTGGTGATGGCGCCGCTGCCGGCGCCCAGACTGGTGACCGTGGCCGCGCCGGTCGAGAGCGTGCCGGTGGTGGTGATGGCACCGCTGCCCGCGTTCAGGCTGGTGACCGTGGCCGCGCCGGTCGAGAGCGTGCCCGTGGTGGTGATGGCGCTGCTGCCGGCGTTCACCCCCGTCGAACTGAGCGTTAAGCGGCTCGTGCCGCCGGTGCTGAATCCGAGGGTGTCGGCCGCGGGCGCGAAGATGCCGGTATTGAGGTCGCCGGTAAAGGTGAAGCCGGGGTTGCCGACTGTACCAGCACCGGTCGCGACAAAGCCGTTGTTGAGCTGGAGGTTCACACCGGAGGCAAAGTCCACGCCCTTGGCCACGGCGGCCACGTCCACGATCCCGTCCTTATTGATGTCATAGATCGCCTTGTCGAGCAGGTCGGCGGCGTGCAGGCTGTCGACGGTGTCGGCGTTAAGGGCATAGGGCGACGCCGTCAGGCGCACCCGCGGCGTCAATTCGGTGTTCGCCACGGTCGGGTCCGCCCCCACCGTAATGCCGAGCCAGTACTCGTCGTTGAAGCTAAGCAGGCTCAGGCTCGCGACCGGCGACTCGGCCCGCGGCGTGCCCGTGCCGATCACGACCGCATAGAAGCCGTTCTTCACCTGTACGGCCTGAGTCTCGCGGTACTTCAGGGTCCCGCCCGAAGCCAGAGTATAGATACTGAAGACGATGTTGTAGCCGCCGTCCGGCACCATGGCCGTGCCATCGGCCTTCTTCAGAATGCCCTGGTAACTGATGGTTTTGGGCACATCGCTCCAGGCCGAGGCCAGCGCCAGCCACATCACGCCTACCACCAGGAATCTCGCTTTTCTCATAATGCCGTTCCTCGCCACGTTGGTGCCGGTGCTAGGGGTTCGTCTAACCGTGATCTTCATGTTGGGCGGCTCCTTACTCAATCCAGAACTCCGAGCGCTCAGCCCCAGCGGATGGGCCCAGTCTTCAGCCGTCAGCGCTTATTCCTGCGGGTTCAGGTCCGCAATCTTCCCTGCCATGGTGAGCCGGAACGTCCCGGACGCCTTGATCGAATTCTTGTGCAGGCCGGTGACGGTTTCGGCGTAGGTGCCGCCAATGACGGAATCGCCCCAGCCGGGCGTGGCGCCGCCTGCGGGCGCCGTGGCTGTCAGGGTGAAGGTCAGGGTGCGCGTGACGTCGAAGGCCTCGGCGACGGCGGTCTGGAACGGGTCGTCGAGGTTGTTGTGATCCGGGTGGTACTTGTGCAGGAACGGGTTGGTGGGATGGTCTTTGGGCAGGCTGAGCGTGCACGTGAGCGTAGCGCTCGGGCTGGTCAGCGTCCCGAGGTAAACCCCCTTGGAGGCCGCATCGTAACCGCTGGTCGCGGTGCTGAAATCGTAGGCCGGACTGCTGATCCGGTAACCGAACGACTGGCCGTCGCGGAGCGTGGCGCCCTTGAACTGCCAGACCCGCGTGTCGTCGGTGAGCAGCACG
>CAILKC010000024.1 GCA_903834675.1 uncultured Victivallales bacterium
AGTTCGCCGCGCAGTTCCAGCGCCAGGCCATTGGCAGTCAGGCGGAACGTCTCCTGCACGCCGTTCAGGTTGCGCCCGCCTTCGAGGGCGCTGACCGCGAGGTAGGCCATGGCTTTACTCCGCCAGCGCTCGGGGTCGCGGGTGTGGTTACGGGTCAGGCCCATGGGGGTCATCTCAATGCCCGGCGCGGTCAGCGGAAAGGTCCGCTCCAGGAACGTCTTCATGAGGCTGCTCATGGAGTAGTAGTAGACCGGCGTGGCCAGAAACAGCAGGTCGCAGGCGTACAGGCGTTCGAGGATGCCGCTCATGTCATCCTGGTGGACGCATCGACCGGGGGTCGCGAGCCAGCAGGAGTAGCAGCCGACGCAGCCCGTGATGTCGGCGGTGGCCAGGTCGAGCACATCCACCTCGGCGCCCGCCTCGCGCATGCCTTCGAGGACTTGCGTGGCGACGGACTGGGTGTAGCCCGACTTGCGGGGGTTACCGAGGACAAAGAGGATTTTCATGGGGTCCTGCCGCAGACTGCGAGAGGGATGAGCCAAGCTAACCTCGTCCAGGCGCCCCGTCGACCGCGGGTGAACCCGTCACTCTGGGGTTGGTTGCCTACGCCTTCTCGCCGGTGAACTCGGGGTTGATTCCCTTCAGGAAGCCCCGCATCTCGGCAATGTCGCAATCCGGGATGAGCTCAATCCGCCCCTCGTACTCAATCACCTGCAGTCTCTGTCCTGCTCGGAGCCCCATGGTTCGCCGAACCGGTAGCGGTATGACTATCTGGAACTTGGGCGACAATGTGACCGCATGCATGACAGATCCCATATCGATAGTCAGCAGCCTGGTTCGAACGCCAGGCCTAGACGGCGTGGGCGAGGGTGTGCTTTGCCCGTTCACGTTGGATGCGGTGCATGGCGTCATCATCGTATAACCTTGCGCCACAGGCACGACACCTGAAATGCCGAAGGCGCTTCACAGACAGGCCGACGTCGATACGGCAGTTCGCCACCGTTTGGGCCATCTCCAACGCGCCGCATTCCGGGCACGGTAGAGGCTCAGACATCCGTGCTTCTTTTTGAGGAGATGAGGACATAGAAAATGTCGACTCCTTCCTTCGTCAGGATCTTGCCTTTGGTGTAGATATCGAGGCCGTCAAAGGTAAGGCCCTTGATGACGTACAGCTTCTCCGTTGCTCCCGTTCGCGGATTGCGTGATCGCAACGCTTTGAAGATCGCGGGCGCGTTCAGAATCGACTCGTAAACCAGTTCCGGGGTAAGGGATTCCGCCGCCAGCTCGCCCTCGGCTTTCTCAGTGAACAACACTCGCCGCGCGATCACCAGCCGCTTTATCCGTACGAGAGTATCCATGGGGCTTCCTGTAGATCACGATGGAACCACAGTGACACCGCGGGAACAAGCCAACCCAGGTCAATGCCCGGATCAAACTACACCGAGCGTTCGCAGGAGACAAGCGGCGTGTTGCAACTCAGAGAGCTGCGTCACGCGGGTCAGCGCTCGACGCGGCGCTGGGCGAGGGTGAGTTCGCCGCGCAGGAGTTGTCGGCGTCCCACCATGGTGTGGACGTTGAAGCGATGGATGCCGCCGAAGGTGATGCCGGGGGTGGCGGTCATGGTCAGCAGGTCGCCGGGGCGGGCCAGGTCAAGGAATTTCACATTGACACTGGCCAGGACCAGAAACTCGGGCTCGGCGGCGGGGTCGCCGGCGAGGCGGAGGGTCAGGCCGTGCAGCAGTCCGGCGGTCTGGGCCAGGCCGTCGACCATGAGCACGCCCGGCATCACCGGGGTGCCTGGGAAGTGACCCTGAAAGTACCACTCGTCGGGGCGCAGCTCGCGCTCGGTCTCGATGCGCTGGCCTGGGGTGAGGGAGGTCACCCGATCGACGAAGAGGAACGGTGGCCGGTGGGGCAGGATGCCGAGGATGTCGGCGAGGGTGAAGCTGGGGGGCGGGACCGCGGGGGGCGCTTCCTGCGTAGGCATGGCGTCCAGGCTCCTCGAGGGGGAAAGGGCGGCGGGGGTGGGGGGCAAAGCGGTGTCGCGTCCGCCGGAGGCGGACTCTGCCACCGCAGTCCATAGGGGGGCGGCGGCAAGTATGGAGTGCGCGCGGCAGAGCCTTCGGCACGGCGATCAGGCCGTTGCCGTCGGCTGGTCGAGGCTATCGAACTCGCGCTGCATCAGTTCCCTGACCCGTTCGGCGAACTGCCCGGCGCTTTCCCCGGCCACCGCGCTGACGGGGGGCAGGACGCGCAGGGTGTAATTGACGGTATGGGCTGGCATGTAGGACGCGAGTCGGCGGGCCGTGAAGGGGAAATCGTTGTAGATAACGATGGGGATGATGGGGATGCCGGTATCGGCGGCGAGTTGGAAAGCAAAGGCGCCAAACGCCAGGGTCCTGGTCCCCGGGGATCTGGCGCCCTCGGGGAAGACCAGCAGGTTCCGGCCTTGGGCGAGGACTTGCTGGGCGTGGTCGAGCGCCTGCCGGAGGCCGCGCCGGGAAGTGGTATCCACGCAGACGAAGTCGAAATACTTGATGAGGGTGGCGTAGAGAGGCACGCGGGCGTACTTGCCCTTGATGACCGCGGCCGTGTTGCGGACGAAACTGAGCAGCAGTGGGGCGTCGATCCGGCCGCGGTGATTGGCGACGAAGATGGACACGGGATACGCCTTCAGGCGCTCCAATCCCGAGATCTCGCGGAGGCGATAGAGCCCCAGGCCCGGCATGACCATCCGAGTGTGAACAAAAGAGAATCCCTGCAGCACCGGCGCGGTGACGCGCCGGCCCCGTTTCTGCCCCAGCAGCAGCATGACGGGCGTGAGGAACACGGCGCCCAGGACGACAAACAGGACCGCCGATACGACATAGAACGAATAGGCGCACAACGACCGCGCCCACAGGTGCGGGTAGAGCGGGATCGTGGTCCCCGGTTGAGTCTTGCGTCTAGGGCTCATAGGGTCAGGAACTGACCGTGGCGGTCAGTCCGCCGTCGACCACGATGTGCTGCCCGACGATGTAGGAGGCGGCGTCGGAAGCGAGGAAGAGCACCACCCCGGCCACCTCGCCTGGGCGGCCCATACGCTTGAGCAGGATGCGTTTGGCGTTCTCCCGCTTCAGGGCGGGGGTGAGGGTGGCCGTCATGTCGGTTTCGATGAAGCCGGGGACGACGCAATTGACCCGGATGTTGCGTGTGCCGAGTTCCGCTGCCAGGGCTCGAGTGAAGGCGAGGATGGCGCCTTTGGATGAGGCGTAGGCAGTTTGACCGGCGATGCCGACCAGGGCGGCGACGGAGGCGATATTGATGATGGCGCCGGACTTCGCGCTCATCATGGGGATGCTGACCGCCTTGGCCCAGCGCCAGGCGCCGTCGAGGTTGACATCGAGGACGTGACGCCATTGCTCGTAGGCGGAGAGGACGATGAACTGGTCGGAGCGGATGCCGGCGTTGTTGACGAGGACATCGATGCGGCCGGTCTTGGCCATGATGCTGGCGACGGCCTCCTGGATCTGCTCAGGCGAGGACTGCGAGCAAGCCAGGGCGACCGCCCCGGTTTCCGCCGCCAGGCGTTCGGCCAGCTCCTGGCTCTTGCGGTAGGTGAAGAAGACGGTGGCGCCGGCCGTACGGAAGTCCTCGACCACGGCCCTGCCGATGCCTCTGGCGCCGCCGGTAACCAGTACGGTCTTCCCTGCGAAGCTCACGTCCGTCTCCCTTCAGCGCAGCTGCCTGTAGCGTTCCCAGATGAGGGGCGGCAGATCACGCAGCACCTGGCGGGTCTGCACGTCGATGGCCGCCATGGCCGAGGTCCCACTGGCCACCTCGAGGTGGGAACGGGTGTTGACCAGCGAGTGACTGAATTCGAAGCGGGAGCCGTAGGAACTGGCGACCAGGTGCTCGGTGCAGAGGATCAACTCGTCGCCGAAACGGACCGGGGAAAGGTAGGTACACTGGTTCTCTACCACCACCAGCGCCAGCCCGAGCCGGAAGGCTTCCGCCAGGGGCAGGATGTCCAGGGCAAAGGCCATCCGTCCCTCGTCGAACCAGAGGAAGTAGACGGCGTTATGCACCACGCCCAGCATATCGATCTGGTGAAAGAAGGGCTTGATCACCAGCTTGCGCCGCACTCGCCGGGCAGGCGTCGGAGCCGACGCGCGCGGGGCGTCGGAACTCACATTTCCTCCAGGCGCACGGACAGGCTCTTGGGTATGATCGGGGGCATGGAGATGCTGCTGACGAGGGGACCCTCGCTGCCTCCCAGGTGGAAACTCTGCCCGGCGAACGCGATCTCCACCGGCAGCAGAGCGAGGGCGAGCCAGGTTGAGGCCACCGGCGAGAAGCAGACCGCGATGAGGTCGCCGATCTGCTTGCCGTCGTCAAACAGCGGAGTGGCGGGACAGGGCGCGGGGAGCGCCGCCGGAATCGCGAGGCCGATGATCTTGTGCTTCAGCCCCGCGTCGCGTCTGGCGAAGAGTGCCTCGGAGCCCTGGAAACGCTCTTTGCCGACGTCGATCATCCATTGCAGGCCGAGGGGCAGGGGGTCACGCACGGCGGCGCCCTCGCGGAAGACATTCATGAAACGCCCTTCCAGGCGGAGGTCGTCGTGGACGGCCACGCCGCAGACCCCGCCGGCGGGTCCGACCGCGGTCACAAGCTGCTCAAAGAGCGCGGTCGCCCGGTTCCGTTCCACGATGATCAGGTAACCGAACTCCGAGGTCTTGCCGGCCCGCAGCACCCGGAAGTCGGCGTCTTCGTGCTCGTAGGTGTCGATCGACAGGTAGGGCAGTCCGAGGACCTCCGGCCCGGCGACTTTCCGCATGGCGTCCCAGGCGGTGAAGCCGTCGACGGAGATGATGGCATGGGTGTCCGTGAGGTCCTCCATGCCGGCCTCCAGGCCACCCAGTCGCAGAAATTGCTCGCGGATGGTGTCGTCCGTAGCGATGCCCTCGCAGACGACGATGAGCTCCTCGTCATTGTTGGCAACCAGCACATCGGCCAGGATGCAGCCCTCTTCGTCGGGCAGAAAGGTATGCAGCGCCCGGCCGAAACGAATCTTGGCGACATTGCCAGGCATGAGTCGGTCGAGGAAGTCCACCCCGGTGGCTTCCGGGAACCTGAATACCTGCAGGAAGGAGAAGTCGGTGACCCCGGCCGCATCGCGCACGAAGCGGTACTCTTCAGCGGCGCCGGTCACCCTGAGAGCGACCTCCTTGCCATAGCGTTCCCCGAACTGGGCGCCGCGAGCGGAGAGGGCGTCGTGGAGTGGGCTGGTCCTCATGCTACGCCCTCTGCTCTCTTCTTCAGGATGAAGTCCACGATGGTGTTGATCGAGCGGAGCACCGAGATGTCGTTGTCCGGGATGCGGACCTTGAAGGCATTCTCGACCAGCAGGACGATTTCGAGCGCGTCCAGGGAATCCAGGCCCAGGCCAGCGCCGAGCAGGAAGACATCCTCGTGCAGGTCTTCGGGGCGGTAGGGAAGATTCAAGCGCTGAATCAATTCACGCTTGAGGAGGTCGATGATCTCCCGGCGCTGCGCAATGATCTCCGCATTGCTACTGGTCATCCACCATCTCCTTGCTGGGCGCTACGCTCGATGATCACGGCGCAGGCCACGCCGAGCGGTGCTACCGCGAGGGCGAGAATATAGGGCTTGGGCCCGGCGTCGGCAACGGCGGCTGGGAGCGCCAGGCAGGCGATGATCTGCAACAGTGGCAGGGAGCTCTCGGGGCAACCGAGCTGGGGGGAGAGGTCGACCACGGGAAGCGTCTGCCCGCCGAGGGCTTGGAGCGCGATCTCGGCCTCGGCTTGCCGGGCCGCGATGACGCCGATCTCGCCAGCCTGGACAGCCGCGTTCTGGAGGGCGGCGAGGGTCACCTCGGCAAGGGCTTTGGCGGCGGCGCCGCGGGCGAAGGCCATGCCCCGGATCACCCCCAGCACCGGCGCGCTGGGGAGCGCGGTCGCGGGGCTGGCCTGGAGCACGAGCGCCGCCGCGGCTTCGCCCGGCAGGGAGTCGGCGCACGGACCGGCCCAGGCCAGATCGGTCAGGACCCGCTCCGGCAGTTCGTCGGTGGCGGCGGCGACCAGGGTTTCGGCGTGGCGATTGCGCAGGGTATTGGCGGCCAGCGCCAGGGCCAGCAGTCCACCGCCTGGGCCGGAGTTGCTGACCGTGTTGGGTCCCTTCATGCCGAAACTCCGCATCACGATACCGGCGACGGAATTCGGCACGATGTAGGGGAAGCTACCGACGGTGTTGACGGTAAAGCCATGGGTATAGAGGTTGGTGAGGTGTTGCTCTTCGGCGCGGCTGGGGCCGACCGAGAGGGCGAGGATCAGGCCGGTGTTGGCGAGGTCAGCGGGTCGCTCGCGCAGCCGGGCCGACTTCATGGCGGCGGCGGTCGCCAGGGTGGCCAGCAGACTGGCGCGGTCCAGGTTGCGGGTGTCGATGCGGCGGTCGAGCTGGCGCGGTTCGAGGGGTGGGACCCGCGCCGCCGTCACGGTGCCACCGCCGGGAAGGACGACGGCGGCAGCACAGGAGCCGACCCGCTGGGTCGCGGCGGCGATGGCCTCGGCGCCGAGGCCCGCGGCGGAGACGCAGCCGTAGCCGACGATGGCCACCTCGGCACAGGGGCGCACGGCCGGGGGGCGCTCGCCGGCGACTCCGGGCTTGACCGTGGCAATGAGGCTCACGTTATTGCCACCGAAGGCGAAGTTATTGGACATGAACAACCCCGCCTCCGGCCAGGGCCGGGAGGCCTCGGGGATGCAGTCCAGGGCACAGCCCTCCCGGGGGGTGGTGTAGTTGGCCGTGGGGGGGTAGACGCCGGCGCGAGCGCAGAGGATGCTGGCCACCAGCTCGACCGTCCCAGCGGCGCCCAGGCAGTGTCCTACCATCGACTTGGTGGAACTGACCGGCGGGGGATTGCCGAAGACGCGGAAGAGGGCTTTGGCCTCGGCCCGGTCATTGCTGTCGGTGCCGGTGCCATGCGCATTGACGTAGGCCAGCGCGGTCGGCTCGATCCCGGCCTGGCGCAGGGCTCGCCGCATGGCCAGGGCCTGCCCCTCGCCGGTCGGATCGGGGGCAGAGCAGTGATAGGCGTCGTTGCTCGAACCACAGCCGAGGATCTCGGCCAGAACCGTGGCGGCCCGCTCGCGGGCGTCCTCGTCGGCCTCCAGCAGCAGAAAGGCGCTGCCTTCACCCAGCGACATGCCGACGGGAAGAGAGAAGGGGGCGCAACGGCTCGGGGCCGTGGTCTTCAGGGCCGCAAAGCCGGCATAGGTTGAGAGGCTGAACGCGTCACTGCCGCCCACCAGCGCGACGTCGAGCAAGCGGGAGCGGATGAGGTCGGCCGCCAGTCCGACGGCGCTGGCGCCGGCCGAGCAGGCCGTGGTGATGGTGGTGGTCAGGCCGGCAACGCCAAAGCGTTCGGCCAGCACGGTAGCGCCGTGGTAGTAGCGCTTACGCCGCAGTTCGTCCGCGCTCAGGCGGGGTTCGCCGCGGGTCAGACGTTCATAGTGCGCCTCGATGGTCTGCATGGGTCCGGAGCAGGTAGCCAGGATCAGCCCCAGGCGCGGGCCGAGGCGGGCGGGGTCGCAGCGGGCCTGTTCGAGCGCCTCGGCGGCTGCGACAGCCGCCAGGCGAATCCAGCGGTCGGTCAGCGGCGGCAGGCGGTCGGTCTCGAGCCGCAGCGCGGCGTCATCGACCAGCCCGGCCAGCGGTCCGGGCGCCTCGCCCAGGTGGGGATCATGCACCACCGAGAAGGCCGGGCGGCCAGCGCGGAGGGTCTCCAGGAAGGCCGTTTTCCCGCCGCCTCCCGAGCAGACCACGCCCATGCCGGTAACCATGATCCGCCTGCTCACGAGAGCTCTCCCACCCTGACAACGATGGCGTAGTTGTAGCCCAAGTCCGTGCTGGCGAGGGCCAGGACATGGCGGACCGTGGTCGGCCAGGCGCGGGAGTCCAGCGCCGGGAGGCCGGTGCGTTCGGGCCACGGCCCCGCGCCATCGCGCAGGGCACCAAGCAGGCAGGCCAGCGAGACGAGGAT
>CAILKC010000025.1 GCA_903834675.1 uncultured Victivallales bacterium
CCAGCCGGGGGCTTGGCTGACCCTGACCCCTGTTTTCCTCTCCGCCAGTCTCCCTGTCCGTCTCCTCCAGTCGCCGTTTCCCCGTCTCGCCGTCTCGCCGTTTCCTGAACCCCAGGACCTGAGGTGTCACCACCTACGGAGCTGACTTGCGCCCGGAACTCTGGACCTGAGTCCCACCCACGGAATTGACCTGCGCCCCCGTCCTTCGCGGTTCCTTGCGCTCCCAGCACCCCGCGACTAGGTTTTGCCCCGTGAGCCGGAAGAAGCCATTTTCGCTCAGCCGGAGTGCCCTTTTGACGGCCGGCACCACAACCGTTCGATTCCTCGTCCTCACTCTCTTTGCCAGGCTCGCGGCAGGCAGCCTGGCTGGCACGCCGCTGGCGGCGGCCGAACCGGTGCGGAACCTGTTCGGCACGGTCGCGGCAATGGTGCCCTCCGGCCCGGAGATCCAGTGCCGCCAGGATGCAGACGGGGCGGGTGGAAGCGCGACGCTGGCGCCCGGCAGTGCGCCGGCCAGCGTGCGCCTCGGTCCGGTTGCTTTCCCGTCTGGCACCCGGCTGCTCCGCTGCACCGTCGCCATCGCCTTGAGCGGGGCCCCCGACTGCGAGATCACGGCGGGGTTCACGAGCGCTGGCCAGAGCCAAGCCCCGGCGCCACTCCCGTTCTCCAAGTATGCCGCAGAGAACGCCGCCGGGTTCCAGGATCTGTACCTCGCGGTTCCGCCCGCGGCAGACGGGGTTCGCTTCGAGTTCCGCCTCATCCCGGCCGCCGGAGCCGAGGCTGGCCTGCATCTCCGCTACCCCTGTCTGACGGCGGTTCCAGCTGACGTCGCGGCGCCGTTACCGTCCGCCACTGGGGTCGTCTTTTGGCACAGCTTCTCACACCCGGACGGCCGTGCTGACTGGGTCCAGGGCGCCCCGACCTTGTATCCCGTCTGGTCATGCGTCCCGCCGACGGCAGAGGGCAAGTCTGGCCCGGGCCTGCTCGCCGAGCAAGCTCCGGACGCCGCCTGGTTCGTCCTGCCGGCGCAGCCGGTGATGGCGCGCGGCGTGGTCACCCTCTGGCTGCAACCGCTCTGGCCCCAAGGCGATGCCCGCCCGGCCAACCTGCTCAAGCTGAACCAAGGCAAGGGCGCCATCCTGATCCGGAAGAACCACGGCTGGTCTTTTCTCTTCGTGCTCTGGGACGGCGACGGCAAGACGCAGGCGGTCTCGTGCGATCTGAAGAACCTGATCCGGGGACAGTGGACCAAGGTCGAAGCCGCCTGGGACGCCGAGAAAGGACTGCGGCTGAGCCTCAATGGGGTCACGCTGGCCACGAAAGCATGCAGCTGGCCCGTGCCCCCGCCGGAAGCGCTCGGGCTCCGGCTGGGCCAGAGCGAGTACGACAAACCGGAGCGAGCGCCGTACATCCTGGACGAGGTCGAGATCCGGGTCGAGCCGCTGCAGGGAGGGCTCTGACCATGATGACGCTACGGCGAATCTGGACGGGCTGGCTGTGGGCGCTGGCCGCAGGCATCGTCGGGTCCCTTTCCCTTGGCGCCGCGGACAAGCCATTCCCGCCTGTGCCGCAATGGGAGAACCTGGGCGCGCTCGACCTCGTTCCGTGTCCGAAGCGGATCGAGCTCGTCGGCACCCTCACCTGCGCCGAGACCACGCCGGCGATCATCTTCCTGCCTGACCCCGGACGACTGACCGAGACCGGCGCCGCGGAAATCGTGGCGCGCCTCGTGGAGTTGGGCGCTAAGGCGCCGACGCCGACGGCCGCCCTCGAGATGCCGACGACGGTGGCCGCGCTCACCGGGCCGGCCATCCTCATCGGCCACGGCCGGGACGCCCTCCCGCGGTTCGGCGCTACCCACGAATACCAGGGCGTTAGTGCCTGGGACGAGGAACAGGGTTACATCATCGCCTCGACCCAGCTGAACGGCCACGACGCACTCTTCGTCTGGGGCCGCGAACCGCTCGGTGCCCTCTACGGCTGCATCACCCTGCGCTACCTGGTGCAACGCCAGGGCCAGGCCCTCGTCATCCAGAAGGCCAACGTGGTTGACTGGCCGGACTTCAAACGCCGTGTCACCAGCGGCTTCCAGAGCCCACGGGACGACACGGACGCGGCCCTGACTCAAGCCGTGGAAACAGCGAAGCGTTTCATCCGGCGTGCTGCCCTGCTGAAGTGCAACCTGATCGCCCACGAGTCCTGGCCACCCAGCGACTACCTGCGCGAACGCGAGCTGAAGCAGATCGAACAGCTCATCCCCTACGCCAGGGCCTACGGAGTCCGGTTCCACCTCCTCCACCACACCAGTGTCGGCTGGGTCGAACGCGACAAGGACGAGGCGAAGTACGTCGGCGTGCCGAATCTCCGCGGTTACTACATGTCCTGGTCCCGCGACGACCTGCTGCGCGACAGTATGGACCGCTTCCGGAGCGAAATCCGGCGCCTCGGGACCGACGCGGATTGGGCCTTTCACTATCCGGACATGTTCGAGGGCGGCTGGCCGCAGCGCTCCGAATCGTGTCGGCAACGCTGGGGCGACGACCGGGCCGCGGCCGATGCCTGGTTCGGTAACGCCCTCTACCAGACCCTCAAGGACGAATCGCCCACCAGCCGACTCGAGTTGATCAACTACCCCTACGGCATGAACCTGGACTACCCGGGCAACGCGAGCTCGCGGCAGTACTTCGAGAAGCTCTCCAGCCTTCTGCCCGCCGAGGTGGTCAGCGCCCGCCGCGAGGGCACCCGCGCCGCCTTCGCCTCCTGGTGGCAGCACCTCAGGCAGCCGCTGGCCGTGTGGTGGTCACCCGAGACCTTCTGGGGGGCTCGGGCACTGGCGCCGGACATCGCCTTCCTGAAGAGCGCCTGGCGCGGTGAGAACGGCGATGCCGTTTACGACTGCCTCACGGTGCATTCGCGCCCGGTCCTGGACGTGTCCGGCTACACCTTCGCCGAATACGCCTGGAATGTGAATGCGCCGGGCTCGGGCGTCTGGCTCCAGGATCCCGCTGCCGATACGACCAAACCGGCCTCGGGCCTGGCCGATGATTACGTCACCGACCGAGTCCTGGCGCCGGACGGCTCGCGCTGGGATGAGTGGACCTACCTTCAGGGCCGGTTCGAGCCGCGCCCCCTCAACTATGATCTGATCGAACGCTGCTGCCGGCTGATCTATGGCCACGCCGTGGCGCCGGCGCTGGCCGAGTCGCTCCGCTGCGCTCCGGTGGTCGCCGAAGGCTCATGGTCTTCGGACCCCGTCATTGCCGCCGCCATGGCGGAGTCCGCAGAACGCGCCTTCCTGGCTCTGGCACCGCTCTGGAACCAGAAGGAGCTGTTCCAGAAGGCACCCGGCAGCCTGGTCGACACGTATGGGGTGTACACCCAGATGCTGAAGGTCAACACGGATCTGCGAGCCATCCTCGGCGCCAGAGCCGTCAAGCTCGCTGCCGCGGCGAAGCTCGACCTGGCCAGGACCTCCCCGGATCCTGCCGCCAGGCGCATGACAGCGCAGGCCGCCGCCGCCGCCGCAACTCAGGGCCTGGCCGCCATCGAGAAGCGCCGCAACGAACTCCGCCAGGCGTACCGCCAGTACGACTTGGAGGGCAAGTCGTGGTACCTGCTGCTGGCCACAGGCTACCGCAAACTCGAGGAGGTTGAGAAGAAGCTCGACACCCTCGTCGGCGGCCTCGACCTCGTCCGCGAGGAGGCCGAAGCCCTGGAGACCGCCGCGATGTCGGGCGTTCAGCGCCGACATCTGCTGCTGCCCAAGGCGGCGCACCCGCGCACCATCGACGGCGACGCCTCGGACTGGCCGCGGCTCAATCCGCTGGTCATCACGGCGGAGCCCGGCGGCGCTGCGGCAGTGCCAGGCCAACCCGCGAGCCGTGCCGACGCCTCGGCCATCTGCTACCTGGCCTGGGACGAGACCTGGCTCTACCTCCTGGCCAAGGTCGTTGCGGACACCTCCCCGCAGCCCACCACCGGCGCCCTCACGACGGGCGCTGCCGTCAGCCTATGGTTGAACGGCAACCACTACGCAGCCGGGATCGGCCCGGACGGTGCCGCGACGCTCGAGACGTATGCAGGGATCCCGCTGCAGGGCGCCGCGCTCGCCATCCGCCCCGTGGCAGCCCACCGCCTGGCGCCTGACTTCGCCCTGCTCAGCCAAGCCCCCGCGGGGATGGACGGACAACCGGGTTATATCGTCGAACTGCGGCTGCCTTGGGAGCCCATGCGGGTCCGGCCAGGGATTGGGGCCAACCTCTGCCTGGCCCTCGGCCTCGGCGACCGGGACAAGGCGCCCGAAACCCGGCAACGGATCTTCCCGGCGACCTGGAAGCCCCTCGACGCCGGCGGACTGCTCACCGACTTCGCCGCCGCCACGCTGACGGGGGAGAACCCGCTCCACTTCGAACTGGCCGATCTGCGCAAGGAAGATCGGACAATGGCACTGGGAACCGATTCGTTCATCCAGGCGCGGCTGATCCTCGGCGCCCCCATCGACCTGACCGACCTGCGCCTCCGCGTCGTGGCCCTCGGCGACGACCGCAAAACGCTCGCCAGCACGCCGCTGTCCGTCGTCCCCGGCTACCTGCGCCAAGGCAAACTCTGGCGCTCCGACCCCTTCGAGTTCAACGCCGGCCGCGCCCGCCAGAGCATCCCGCTGATCTTCACCGTGACCGCCAATGAGCTGGGTTGCCAAACCACGCTGACCGTCAAGTAGCCATCGTCGCGATCGCCCCGCGGCGCCCGGCGGGTCATCCCCACGTGTACTGGCCTTACCGTTGGTGTCTAGGCTTTGGCCTGCTCCGGGTCCTCTGCGTCACCCGGCCTGCCGCGCCGGTGACCGCGGCCCGGCTGGATTTGGGGCGCACGTCAGCTCCGTAGGGGTTTGCTGGTATGAGAACCGCAGAATGTCGAATGACCAAAGACCCATGACGAATGGCAGAATACCCTGCCGGAGCACCGGAGTTCTCTGGCGGTCAGGTCCGGCACCTACCGGGGATCCTGC
>CAILKC010000026.1 GCA_903834675.1 uncultured Victivallales bacterium
CAGGTCCCCGCCGTGCGGGTTGCTCTGGAACACGGGCAGGTACTCGTGGTACAGGTAGGCGAAGACCGAGGCGGGCTCGGGTTCGGGCACCTGCCGCCAGACCACCTCGAGATCGCGGTAGTCCTGGATGCCAGCCAGGCCGTTGAACAGCTCCTGGGGTTCCTCGAAGCCGACGACGGCCTCGGGGTTGGCGGCCCGGCACTTGACCGCGAGGCTGCGCATCTGGGTGGCAAAGACCTCGGCCTTCCACGGCCCCGCCCCCGGCGCGTGGCCATGTTCGCGGCTGAAGCAGGTCGGGAAGCTCCCGCAGACGACCTGGTCCACCTGCACCATCGGTGCCCCGGTTGAGAGGCAATCCAGGGCGATGCGGTCGAACCAGTCGCGGGTCCAGGGATCGCCGGGGCAGAGGCTGGCGTTCTGGCCGCCACGCAGCCAGGAGCGCGACGAGACGGCCAGGCTGCCATCGCGGTTGACCGCCGTGTGGGCCTTGCCCTCGGCTTCCCAGCGCGTCCGGTCATCCCATTCGAAGGTGCCGTCCGGGCGGGCGCCGAAGGTGACGGTCCAGTGGTATCCCGAGGGCCAGAGGAAACCATGGCCATTGGCGGCGTCAACGGCCGCGATGACGCGCTGGAACTCGGCCGCGCTGGGGTAGGGCGGCAGGTAGGTGGGCGCGACCCAGGAGTCGACGTGCTCCCAGCCCCAGAAGGCCACGATCAGCGGAATGTCCAGGCCGTGCAGGGGTTGCCAGTACTCGCGCAACCACCGTTCAACGTTCTCCGGGCGGGCCAGGTGCGGCCGGTGGAAGCGCACCAGCGAGGGTCCCTGCTTCATCCAAGCCGGGATGTCGGTGCGGTCCTCGAAGCGTGTGGCGCACCAGGGCTGGGCACGGGCCCACTGGGCGTAGACATCGGCGGCATGATGCCAGGTCAGGGTTTCGTCCGGCCCGGCCGCGAAGGGGTGGATGACCACGTCGTACGGCGGCTCGTAGCGGCCGGTCGCGTAACAGCCATGGCGCCAGAAGAGCTGCATGGCCGGCCCCGCGCGCCGGACGGTCAGGCTCTTGGCATAGCCGACGGTGTCACGGCTGTAGACGGCCACCCCGCGGGCTAGACCGTAGACGGCCCCAAACTGCGCGGCCAGGTTGCCCGGGTGCGAGGCGCTGACCGCCGTGCCTTCCTTCCAGCTGCTGAGGTTCGGGTAGACGCCGCCCTTGGAGACGCCGGTCACCAGCTTGCTGTCAGCCCCGCTGGCGACCGCCAGGGTTGGCCCTTGGACGTACTCCAGAACCAGTGGTTCAGGCACTTCGGCGCCCAGCCGCAGGCTCACCACGTCCTCGCCGGGGAGAATCGTGGCCGTGAACCAGGCGGTCAGCCGCGCCACCCCCTGGGGGGCCCCCTCGACCGCGAACTCCGCAAAGCGGACGCGCACCATCCGCCCGCCGTCCGCGGTTGCGGTCACGGGCTCGATCTGCACCGAGCGGGCCCGGTCCGCACCGAATTCCAACAGTTTGCCCGGCGCGTTGGCGACCGGCAGGCTGACGCCGAAACGCAGGGGCGGGGCCTCTGAGCCGGCCGCCAGCAGCTCGACCTCGCCTGGGCGGCAGAGGCTGGTCAGCGCGCCGCGGTCATCCAGCGTCAAGCGTAGCTTGCCCGCCTCAAGCACTGTCGGCGCGGCGCCGACGGGTCCCCCCAAGTGCAGGGCAACCGCGAACGTCGCAGCCGTGGCCAAGCCCCATCCGGAGATCCCGTCGCGTCTGACCGTCAACCCAGTTGCCATAGCGAGTCACCTTGTATGATGTCGTGCGAATCGCGGCAGAGGAGGAAACGTGTTCCACCCTAGCAGTTCAGCATAGTCCCGACCGCTCTGGCTCGCAAGCCGACCGGCCTGGTGGCAGGGCTGTTTCAAGAAACCGGGCTGGGCGGCGCAACACCCCGTGGTCAGTCTGCCGTATCGGGTGGCGCGAGAACACCCGCCGTCAGTCATGGCACAGGCGCCAAGCCAAAGCGGTGTCGCGGTCGCCGTCGGCGACCTTGCCACGCGCAC
>CAILKC010000027.1 GCA_903834675.1 uncultured Victivallales bacterium
CCCCCGTCCTATGGGGAAGCAGCAGGCTGTAGCGGTTCAAGCTGTAGGCTGTTGGGTCATAGCCCCAGAAAGACGGATCCGAAAACGCAGGATACCCTGGGACAGAAGCTAACCGCCTACAGCCTGAATAGCGAACCGCCCTGGCCTCCAGGGGCGCAGGTCAATTCCGTGGGGGGTGACACCTCAGGTCCTGGGGTTCAGGAAACGGCGAGACGGCGAGACGGGGAAACGGCGACTGGAGGAGACGGACAGGGAGACTGGCGGAGAGGAAAACAGGGTTCAGGGTCAGCCCAGCCCCCGGCTGGTGCTGGACATACCGGAATGAGACTTCTAGCCTGCGCCACGATGTGTACGTAGTAGAGGCTTTAGCCGGTTTTGCACCCCCCCATTGAGCCCGCCTAAAGGCTAAAGGCTCGACTACGTACCCGTGTCGCGCCCGGCCTGCGCCCGGCCTGCAGCAGTAATGCCAGTGAAGCTTGGCGCCCGGCTCTGAGGGCACGCTTTGGAGGGCCAACCGCCGCGGGTCTTATGGGCAGGGCTAGGCCTTCAGGCACTCGTCGAGCGCGGCGCTGGAGCCGAGTTCCTCCCGGCAGAGGCGGAGCAGCGTTTCGGTCCGGGGGCGGCGGCCGGTGGCCTTGAGGATTTCGCGGCGAAGATGCGGCAGGGCGGTGTGGTTGGCGAGGCGGAGGGCGGCGCGCAGGGCCTCCTCGGAGCCGTGGCGGACGAGGCTCACCCCGGCGGTGTAGGCGACCACCGCGACCGGGTCGCCGGCCAGGCGTAGGAGCAGGGGCACACTCGCGGCGTCGCGGCTGCTTCCCAGCCAGCGGGCGGCGGTTTGGCGGGCCCGCCAGTCGGCGCTCTGGGCCAGGAGCTTGGCCGTGGCCAACGATGGGCCGGGCGCGGGTGCGGCGGGTTCCCGAGGCAAGCCCAGGTAGAGGTTGTCGCCGGTGGTGTCCTGGGCACAGGGCAGGTCTTCCGGGTAGTAGAGTGCCGGCGGGTCGAAGTCGGTCCAGTCGCCGCAGGGGATGAGGCGGGGCGCCTGGCGGGTTTCGATGAGCGGGGGGGAGACCGCGGCGGCAGCCGCATCCTGCGCCCGCAGCTGGCAGCTGGCGCCAGCCGACAGGGTCACGGCGAGGGCTGGCGTGCCGTCACCCAAGGCGGCGCTGGGCACGATCTCACCCATGCCTATGAGACTCACCTCCCGGCCCGGCCACGGGTGGGCCAGGCGCAGGGTGCCGCCCTTCAGACTGTGCGCCATCACCTGGGTGACCGTACCGTCGACGCATTCGCCGGCGAGGATGAAACCGCCCCAGGCGCGCAGGCCGGCAAAGCGGAAGATCCCTTGCCGGGTTCCGGCGAAGAGGCGGACGTGGTCGGAGTAGTTCTGCAGCAGGACTTCGCTGAGGCCGGAGGTCTGTCCGGAGGTCGCTTCGCAGATGGCCATGTTGGTGAGGATGGCATCATGGCGCGGGTCGGAGATGGAGCGTAGGCCATTGGGCTTGAGCTGGGTGCGGACGGCCAGCGCGTAGAGCAGTCGGCGGACTTCGTCCCAGCCGCGCAGGCGGGCCGCGTGGTGCATCAGGAAGGCGGTGGCGTGGCCGTTGGGTTCGACGCCGCCTTCGTGGCCGGGAAGGGTCGCGTGGCGGTCCTGGTAGTGGAAAGCGAAGAGGTTGGTGACGACGTCGTAGGTCCGGTCCGCCAGAGGCCAGAGCGGGTCGCCGGGCTCGATGGTGCCGGTGGGGTGGATGCCGAAGAGGACGACGGGATGGCAGCGGTAGGGTTGCCCGAAAGCGGGGCATTCGCGTAGCAGGGTGCCGTCGTGGGCGAAGGGGAACAGACGCTGGCGTACGGACTCCCAGCGCGCCAGGCGTTCGGCATCGGCCCGCAGCAGGCGGCCGGCCTGTACGGCGGCGTCCAGCAGAGCGCCGATGCAGGCGCGGTCGTAGGTGGTATCGTCGTGGGCGAGGTCTTGCTCGGGAGAGCCGCTGTTGAGGCAATGGCAGAACCCGTCCGCGCCGGGCACGAGGTCGGCGGCGTGGTAGTCCGCGATGGCGGCCAGCAGCGGGAAGGCCGTGTCCCGGAGGAAGCGGCGATCGCCGGTCATGAGGAAGTCCCACCAGAAGTTCAGCCCGGTCCAGGCGACGGAGCCCTTGTAGACGTTGGGTTTGGCGAAATCCTGATGTCCGCCGGCCCATTCGGGGGCGAACCAGTGCGGGATCGAGGCGCCCTGCTGCGCCGTATGCTCGAGGAACTCAGGGAGCATGTTGGCGAAGGTATGGTGACTGGGCAGCAGGAGTTCGAGGTGCCCGGTGGCGAAGGGCGCCCACCAGAGCAGGGCGATCTGGGCATCGGCGACGTAGGCATCGGTCCAGGTTCGGTAGTCCAGCGGATGCCAGAGCCCGAAGAACCCCGAGGCCTGGCAGGAGCGTGAGAAGGAGGCCTGGTGGTAGGCGCCGAGGTACCAGAGGTTCTCCGCGAGTTTGTCCGGGAATTCGACGAAGGAGCGCTGCCAGAAGTGCTGCCACCAGCGCCGGTGCGCATCCGGCGTCGCGCTCGCCTGAGCGCTGCCGGTCTGGCGGTCGCGGCGGGCCGCCCGTAACCGCCGCAGCGCCTGGCCGCACGGATCGGCCGGCCGGTTCGGCGGGGTGCAGTCGAGGCGGTCGGAGACGACGGCGACGAGCACTCTGACCCGGCTGCCGGGGTTCAGCCTGAGGATCGTGGTTGCCGAGGCCAGGCGCGGGGCGGAGGTATCCGTCCAGACCCCCCGGCGACCGGCAACCGCCGCGGCCATGACGCAGGACATGTTAGGCACCACATGGACCAGCAGGGCGGCCGCCGGGAGCAGGGAGACGAGCGGCGTCGTCTGGGGCGCCTGTTCGACCGTCTCGCGGGCGCGGCGCTTGTCTGCCTCGGAGCGTACAGCGGACCAACTGCCGTTGACGAGGGCAGGGGCGAGCAGGTCAGACTCCAAGAGCGGCATGGCCGGACGTTCGAGCCGGACGCTAAACTCTGCCGGAGCGTCACCGTGCCACTCGATCAGGACCTCGACGACGTCCCGCTCCGCCAGCACCCGCGCCACCACGTTGAACCCACCATCGCGGGTGGTGACCTCGGCCGTGCCCAAGTGGAGTTCCTGGAGGAACGCGGGGGCTGAGGCGGGTGCCGGACTGGCCCAATCGGCGCCGCTAGACGCCCGGGCCAGGCCCAGGATGAGCGAACCCGCGTAGAAGCGGCCGAGGGAGCGGCCCTCCGGGGTTGCCGCCCAGAGGTCGGCGCGGTCCAGGTCCAGCCGCAGGGGCTGATCCCCGCCGCCCCAGACCAGCGCTCCGACGCGACCGTTTCCGAGCGGCAGGCCGTCGCCCCAGTTGCGCGCCGGTCGTTCGTAGATGACCCGGTGCTGGTGGAGGTAGGCGTCCATGGCGGGCACGAAGGGGGCCAGAGCGCGAGCGTCAGGCAGGACCTCACGCCGGTCCAGGTGTCGGCGCAGGTGCGCCCCGAGACGGTCCAGCCGCAGGGGCTGCCGCCAGGGCTTCGGGGCGGCGCCGAGGGCGTCCCAGACGGTCCGTTCGGTGCCGCCATCCTCTCGCGTACACTCCAGACAAAGGGGCCGCCCGTCGCTGTACGGCTCCGGGATCCAGAAGCCGAAAGTCCAGTCATCGCGGCGGACCGTGGGTGGCACCGGCTCCGTGTCGAGGATCTCGCCAGAGTCTGCCAGGAGACGCAGGCAGGTAACGCCCAGGGTGGGGCCGTGCCCCTTCAAGAGCTGCCGCCGCCGCCCCTCTGCGTCGACGACGGCGTAGCGAGTCCACGAACAGCCGTAGCTGGCTGGGGACTTGATGGGGTTGTCCATGCTTCTTCTCACCCCCGGTTTGCCGGGCGGATGGCTCCCAGGATGCGTGCCGCGTTGTCGCACAGGATCAGCCGCTTGGCAGCCTCATCGAGGTCCGCCGCCATGACCTTGCCCAACTGCTGAGTCAGGCTGTAGAAGCAGCAATCCGAGCCGAAGACCACGCGCTCGGCGCCCACCCCGGCGACCAGATGCTCCAGCAGGCCCAGCGGACAGCGGCTGAAACAGGTATCCATGACCAGGTTGGGGGCCGCCAGCACGGCGCGGATGTAGGCATCCGGGTTGGCGCTGCCGCCGTGAGCCAGAATCACGGTAAGATCGGGGAAGCGCCGGGCGATGGCGATGGCCGCCTCGAACTGGACCGGACCTCCCCAGGTGTGCAGGAGCACTGGCAAGGCGCGCTCGTTGGCCAGTTCGTAAGCCGGCTCGTAGGCCGGATCGTCATAGCGGAAGCCATTGCTGTCGTGCATCTTCAAGCCAGAGAAGCCAGCCCCGAGCCAGTGCGTCACCGCCGCTCGAACGCGGGCTTGGTCGGAGGGAAAAACAGAGACATAGCCCAGGATGCGGCCGGGGGCTTGCCGCAGGTGCTCCAGGACGGCTTCATTGCCCCAGGCGCTATCGGAACTCATGCACTGCATGTGGCTGCAAACCAGGCGCTGCACACCGGTTCGGTCCATGACTCCCAGCAGCCCGGCCGTGGTCAGGTCGGGTATGGGGAAGGCGTAGCGTCCCAGATGACCGTGCAGATCGGTGACCGGGAAGGGCGGCGGCTGCCCGGCGCGCAGACGTTCGAGGAGGGTAGTCATGGGCGAATGCCTTCCTGCAGCCGACGGAGGTTGCCGGAGCCGACAAGCTGCCGGTCAGTCTCGGTCAACTCCGCAAAGACAAGCTGACCGATGGCGGCGCCGGGCTCACTGTCTGGCAGGCCGGTCCCGAACAGCAGCCGCGAGGCGCCGACCTGGCTGACGTAGAACTCGAGGCCCCGATGGGCGGTGAAGTTATTGCCGATCGACAGGTAGGTATTGGGAAACTCGCGCAGGAGGGGCAGCAGCGTCCGGTCTCGGCCATAGGCGGTCTCGGCGATGATGAAGGGCACCTCCGGCGCCATTCCGGCCCAGCGGGCCACGCTGGCGGTCGGCACCAGCCGCTCGAGGCAGAGCACGGGGAGACGGTGCGTGGCCAGGACCTCCAGCAGTGCTCCCACGACCCAGGGCTCGGGCTCCCAGCGGTCCGGCCCCGGCCTCAGGATGACCGCCGGCGCGCCATGCCGGAGCGCGTCGGCGACCTGCGCTTCGGCGTCGGGCACATCGCCGCAGGCCGCCGGGATGGCGATGGGGCAGGGGAGGAGTTCCGGGAAGCGTGCGGCCTGCTCGTAGAGCCGCTGGTTGGAGCGGCAGAGGTCGAAGTCCTGCGCCTCCGGTGTGATGCGCACGACCGCCTGGGCGATGCGGTGTCGGCGCAGTTGGGCGACGAGTTGCTCGGCCGAGAAGGCCTCGCGTACTCCGGGCGCCAGCCCGCCGAAGCCGGCCTGAATGTCCACCAGTTCAATCATAGGTGTCCCGCCCGTGGGGTTGTGGAGCAGGCCTCGAAACAGCCACTGGTCCATTCGTCCAGAGTGCGGCACGCCAGCTCGGCGCAGCCCAGCTCGACGAAGGCGTCGCGGAGTCGCGGGTACTGCTCGGTCTCGATGCCTGACAGGATCAGATAGGCCGGCGCGGCGCCGACCTCAAGCCAGGCGTAGATGCGGTGGCGGTACTCCACGAGCACCGTCGCCAGGACGTTGGCGGCAATGACCCGGAATCGTTGTGGCGGAGCGTAGTCCGCCAGGTCGGCGACCCGCGGGTCGAGCTCGGCCTGTCCGGCTTTGGCCAGGTTGTCCCGCGCCGTCTGCACCGCCTGCGGATCATGATCGAAGGCAACGATCGGCCGAAAGCCCAGCCTCGCCGCAGCCAGCGAGAGGATGCCGGAGCCACAGCCGACATCCAGGAAGGAGACCGGGCCGAGTCGCGCCGCCAGATCGTCCATGAACTCGAGGCACGCTCGGGTCGTGCCATGGTAGCCCGTGCCGAAGCACATGCCCGGGTCCAGGTCGAGCACGATGTCATCCGGGCCGGTCGCCCAGCTCGCCCAACTAGGCTTGAGCACCAGCCGCCGCGAAGCCCTGAAGGCCGGAAAGTGCCGCTGCCAGGAGTGGGCCCAGTCTTCGCTGCGCTGAGAGGTGACCCGCGGCGTTGGCACAGGACCCTGAAACAGGTCGGCCCGGGCCACCAGGTCCGCGGCGATGAGACCGCAGGCCCGCTCCGCTGCCGCCGCGGAGTCCACAAAGACCCAGACCTGGGCGTAGCGGCTCTCGACACTCGCCCAGGACGCGCAGGTCAGTTCCAGCCTGCCGACGACGTCCTCGATCAGCGCGATATCGCCGGGGGCGACGCTCAACTCCACGTAGGCAATGGCCTCTGCGCTAGTCTTACTCTCGATCACGTTTCTGACTCTCCGTTCGCCTGAGGCGCCGCCGGGATTTGGCCGGGCCAATCCGTCTGCCGCGAGCCAGGCTCCGTACCCTAGCGCCGCGGCGCGCCAGTGCCCACGTCAAGCGGGACAGGGCTATTTCAAGAAACCGGGCTGGGCGTCGCAACAACCCGTGGTCTGTCTGCCGTATCTGGTAGCGCGAGAACACACGCCGTCAGGCATGGCACAGGCGCCAAGCCAAAGCGGTGTCGCGGTCGCCGCTGGCGACCTTGCCACACGCACTCCACATGGCCGACGCACGATATGGAGTGCGTGCGGCAGAGGGCCGCGGACGCGGCCCGGCGACGCCGCTTTCACTGCCTGCGGTACGACGGCGGTCGTTTCTTGAAACAGCCCACGTCAAGCGGGAGTTGACGGCGGCCCTCTGGCGCGATACTGGTATCGCGGCGGGGTTGACGACGGGCTGCGTCAAGGCTCGCCTGTGCAAGACTCGGCGAACGGAGTCGTGTGTCCAACAGCCTAGGGAGAACCTGACATGGCGGAACTCAAAGGAACCAAGACCGAGAAGAACCTGCAGGCGGCATTCGCCGGAGAGTCGCAAGCCCGGAACAAGTACACCTACTTCGCCTCGGTGGCCAAGAAAGAGGGCTACGAGCAGATCGCGGCGATCTTCCTGGAGACTGCGGAACAGGAGAAGGAGCACGCCAAACTGCATCTGAAGGCGCTGGCAGGCATCGGCGACACGGCGGCCAACCTGAAGGCGGCCGCGGCCGGCGAGCGTGAAGAGACCACCTGCATGTACCCGACCATGGCCAAGGAGGCCCGCGAGGAAGGCTTCGATGAGATCGCCCGCATCTTCGAGGGCATCGGCCGGATCGAGCGTAAACACATGGAACGCTACGAGAAGCTGTTGCAGAACCTGGTCAGCGGCGCCGTCTTCCAGCGGCCGCAGAAGGTCCTCTGGCACTGCCGGAACTGCGGCCTGGTCTACGAAGGCACGAACGCGCTAGCGAACTGCCCGGTCTGCCAGCATCCGCAAGCCCATTTCGAGATCGTGGCGCAGAATTACTAGCCGCTGGATTGCCCCGTCAGCGCGTTGACGGTCCCCTGCGCCCGTGGTATGCTACCCCATTGCCCGCCGGGCGTCGCGTGCCTGTGCATGGGTGGGTTCGAGAGTCCAGATGCAGATGCCGAGGAGAGCGGTCATGGCAGAAGAAATGGTACGGTTCGGGCTGTTCGGCGCGGGAAGTATCGCGATCTACCGTCACGCGCCGGAGATTTCGTCGCATCCCTGTGCCAAGATCGTGGCGATCTACGATCCCATCACGACCCGCGCCGAGTGGCTGGCTGGTAAGTACGGCGGCGAGGTGGTTGCCAGCGAGAAGGAACTGCTGGCGCGTAAGGACATCGATGCCATCGTGGTCGCCACGCCCAACGCCCACCACGCGCGCCTGACCATCGCCGCACTCAAGGCCGGGAAGCACGTCCTCTGCGAGAAGCCGATGGCCACCAGCCTGGCGGACGCCAAGAAGATGATTGCCGCCGCCACCAAGGCTGGTAAGAAGCTGATGATTGGCCACAACCAGCGCCTCATGCCGCCGCACGTCAAGGCCCGCAAACTCATCGAAGCGGGCGCCATCGGCGACGTGCTCACCTTCCGCACCAGTTTCGGCCACGGCGGGCCCGAGATGTGGTCTCAGGACAAGGGCCCGCACACCTGGTTCTTCAAGAAGGAAGAGGCCTTCGTTGGCACCATGGGTGATCTGGGCGTACACAAGGCCGACCTCATCCGCTGGCTGCTGGGCGCCGAGGTGGTCGAGGCCGGCGCCTTCGTCGACACGCTGGCCAAGCGCGACGAGAAGGGCAAGATCATCACCGTGGACGACAATGCCGTCTGCATCCTGCGCCTGGCCAACGGGGCCATGGGCCAACTGACCGCCAGTTGGACCTACACCAACGAAGACAACATCACGGTGATCTACGGTACCAAGGGCCAGATGATCCTCGGCGCCAATCCCGCTTTCCCGGTCGAGGTGGTGCTGAAGAATGGCGAGGTCGCCCAGTACAAGGTCGGCGGCGTCTCCACCAACGAGGCGCAGTTGCCCAGTGGCATCCCGGATGCCTTCATCGATGCCATCCTGGACAACACCGATCCCGAGATCAGCGGTCAGGAAGGGCTCAAGGCGCTGGCCATCGTGCTGGCTTGCCTCGAGAGCGCCGAGACCAAGCAGATCGTGAAGGTCAAGTACTGACCGTTGCCGACGACGGGCAGGTCTCTCTGAACGGCGCCGGTCCTGTGATTCGGGAGCGGCGCCGTTCGTACTTCGTTGGCAAGACGCAGTTCGTCAAACGGTTCTGGTAAGAGAAGAGCCTACCGGTGCAGTAAGGGGCTCCGTCTGGAGCGCTGAAGGCGCGAGGCGATACCAGCCCAGGGCAACGCCTTGGGAATGGGGTGGCCATGGGGTTGAGCCCTGTAGGGGCGAACCATCCAGACTGCGTTGGTACCTGCGTCGCATGGAGCGCCCCTTCAGGGCTCAATGGGTGGTGTGGACAGGTACCCAGGGCGTTGCCCTGGGCTGGTATGCAACGCCCCTTTGGGGCTTGATACCTCGGCCCTTCCCTATGGCACAGCTCGAATAACAGACAGGTCAAGACTATGGCGTTCCTTGACGCTCGCTACCTCCTGAGCAGCGACACGGCGGTCGCGCTCTTTGAGCAGATTCGCTCTCTGCCGATCATCGACGCGCACAATCACGCCGATGTCCGGGCGCTCGCCGAAAACCGCAGTTTCAGCGATCTCTGGGACGCCGAGGCCGCCACGGATCACTATGTCTGGGAATGCCTGCGTAAGCGTGGCGTCAGCGAGGCGCTGCTGACGGGCAAGACCTCCAACCGCGACAAGTGGCTGGCCATGGCGGCGGTGTTTGACGACCTGGTCGGCAACCCGACCTACGAGTGGATTCACCTCGACCTGCGGCGTCGGCTGGGTATCGACGAGCTGATCTGCGCCGCCACCGCCGAGTCGATCTGGGAGCGCTCCAAGGCGATCCTGGCCCGGCCGGAAATGCGCCAGCAGCAGCTCGTCAAGGCCATGGGCGTCGAAGCCATGTGCTCGACCGACGATCCCATTGATTCGCTCGAGTACCACCGCTGTCTGCTCGACTCCGCCATCCCCGGCGTGGTGCGGCCCACCTTCCGGCCTGACCGGGCCATGAACATCTTCAAGCCGGCCTGGAACGAGTACGTCGGCCTGCTCGAGAAGCGGGTCAATGGCCGTTTCGCCCATCTGCGGGACATGATCGCGGCCCTCCAGGTCACCCATGACTTTTTCGCCGAGAACCGCTGCATCGCCAGCGACCACGGCGTGGAAGTTCCCTACGGTTACCAGGTGCTCGAGACCGACGCCGACGCCGTGTTCTGCAAAGCCCGTGCGGGCAATCCCTTGAGCCACGCAGAGATCGTCGGTTTCATGTCCTACGTGCTCAACGAAGTTGCCGCAATGGATGCGGCCAAGGGCTGGGTCTTCCAGTTGCATATGGGGGCGGTTCGCGATGTCCGCGAGGTGCTCTTGCGCGACCTCGGACCCGACACCGGCGGCGACGTTTCCGACCACGCAACCGACATCCTGAAGCCGCTGAACCCGTTGCTCAACCGCTTCGACGAGCGCCTCAACGTCGTGCTCTATAACCTCCATCCCGGGCACACGGCCACACTGGCCCACCTGACCCGCGCCTACGGGGCCAAGGTGAACCTGGGCGCCGCCTGGTGGCTGAATGACTCCTACATCGGCATGAAGCGGCAGCTTGAGTACGTCGGCACCGTCGATGCCCTGATGAACCTGGCCGGCATGGTATCCGACTCGCGCAAGATCATGTCCTACGGCAGCCGCCACGAGGTCTTCCGGCGCACCTTGGCCGATACCGTGGGCGGCATGGTTGATCTCGGCCAGGTGCCCATGAAACTGGCCGAGCGCCTGGTGACGTACCTGTCCTATGAGCGTCCGAAGACGCTTTTCGGGTTGTGATCCGGCGCCTGTCGACGTTGGAGGCTCTTGCAGAACCCTCGGCTCACCAGCATCCTGCCTGGAGTCGGCGGTCCGCTCGGGCGTAGCCAGGGCTTCCGCCGTACATGGGGATACCGCGAACCCGCCCGGAACGGGCGTGGCATCGCGGGCTCCAAGGCCAGAGGCGGGGTTCGGCAAGAGCCTCGGTGAAATGACGACCGACGCGCGGACCGGTGGCGCCAGAGTGCGGAGGACTTCACAATGCTGAAAACCCTGCAGGTCTCATGTGTTCAGATGCACTGGGCGAAGTCGCTGCAATTCAACCTGCAGCGGACGCTCCATTACATCAAGTTCGCGGCGGAATCTGGAAGCCGGGTCGTGTTGTTTCCAGAAGCCAACCTGACAAGCTACTACTTTCCTTTCGTGGTCAACTTGGATCAGGAGGCGGTCCTTGAGGCCTTGAATCGGACCTGTGCCGCCGCACGCGAGCACGACGTGTGGGTCATTGCGGGAACGATTCAAGCGACAAAGGATCGCTTCCTGAACCTGGCCCATGTCATCGGTCGGACGGGCGACATCGTCCACCAGTACGCCAAAGTGAACATGGCCGGAAGAGACGAATTGAAGTACTGTCGCGGCGGCGACAAGCTCGCGCTTTTCGAGATCGAGGGCATCCTCTGCACGCTGGTGATCTGTCGTGACGGGCGGCATCCCGAACTCTACCGCGTTCCGGCGATGGCCGGGGCGCAGATTCTCTTCCACCCATCCTGCAGTTCGGACGAAATTGAGGCTGTCTGCTGGAAACGCACCTCAGGCCGGGCGCAACAGCCGGTCGGACCGAATTCGAAGATGTTCCACTGCGTTGCCAACACCGTAGGCGAGTCCCCCGATGGTAAACAGACCTCCAGCGGCAGCTCTTTCATCCGGGAACCCAACGGCATTCCCCTGGCCGAGGCGGGCTTCTACCAGGAGGAGATGATCACCTCGGTTCTGGATCTTTCCCGGGCAGACCGTTCCTACATACTCGATAGCCTGAAGAATCCACCCTTCCTAGCCAAGCACTGGCAAGGCATGATCAATGAAACCGTGGCGCGGAAGGATCTGAAACCGGAGTAGCGGAGACCACCATGAACGACACCACCGTCATCCTTTCTGCCTTCCTTGATGAGAGCGTCCCGGTCGAAGACCGCAAGGACATCGAACAGCAGTTGCTGGTCGGCCAGGCGCTGGGGCTGAAGTACTGGACGCCGCGCTTTGTCTACGACGCCGCCGCCGGGGCCAATGCCAACATTGTCACCCTGGCGCCGGAGAAGGTCAAAGCCATAGCCGCCCGCAGTCGCGAGCTGGGCTTCAAGATCGGCTGCATCGGGACGGCCGTGGGCAAGGTCAAGCTGGTGGATGTTACCGATGGCAACCACGCGCCGTACCGTACCCATGCGCAGCACCTGGAGTCTTTGCGCCAGGCCATCGCGGTGGCCCAGGAGTGCGGTGCCAAGTTCCTGCGCGCCTTTTCCTTCTACCCGCCGCGCGGCGCCGACCCCGAGCTCTACTACCGCCAGGGCCTTGATCGGCTGGCCGACATGACGGCCGAGTGCCAGAAGGCCGGCGTCGTCTACCTGATGGAGCCCGAGCCCAACCTCATCGGCTACAACAGCGACATGATGTTACGGCTGGTCAAGGACATCGGCAACGATTACCTGCTCATCAACCCCGATGCGGCCAACATGCACGTGCAGGGCTACGACGGCTGCGCCGAGTACCTCAAGGTGGCCCAGGCGGGCAAGCTCGGTTTCATGCACGTCAAGGACTACACCGCACCGTGCCCCAAGGCCATCGCGGTTGATGAAGAGGCCCTCCGGCATTTTGGCTCGGTCGATGTCGGGCTGTCCGGCCACGACCGCATCTTCGCCGACCTCGTCACCCGCCTGCCGGCCATCAACGCGCAGTTGCGGGCGCTGGGCGCCGACGGCCTGATTCTCGATGTCGAAGGCCACATGAAGGGCGGCGGGCAGTTCGGCGGTTGGAGTGGCCCCGATGGCATCGGCGTGGCCGTGCGCGCCCTCATTAACCTGCTGCAGGCCAAGGGCATCGGCGTGGTCATTCGCCAGTACGGCGACATCCGCAAGAAATAAGAAGGCAGGATTGCTGGGGAGCAATCCTGCCCGGTATGATCGTCTGGGAGTCCGACGGGCGGACTCCGGCCTCGGATCAGTGCGAACGACGCCGCTTGCGGCGTGCCGCCTCACTTGGCTTCTCGAAGTGACGGCGATTCCGCAGTTCCTTCATGGTGCCTTCCTTGTCCATCTTCTTCTTCAGACGGCGCAAGGCACGCTCCACGGGTTCCCCC
>CAILKC010000028.1 GCA_903834675.1 uncultured Victivallales bacterium
AGGACACCATCGAAGGCAACAGCCCTGAGCGCCAAAGGCGCGGGATCATGCCAGCCTGGGGCAAGCGCAGCGTCGCCCCAGGACACCATCGAAGGCAACAACCCCTGAGCGCCAAAGGCGCGGGATCATACCAGCCTGGGGCAAGCGCAGCGTCGCCCCAGGACACCATCGAAGGCAACAACCCCTGAGCGCAAAGGGCGCGGGGTCATACCAGCCTGGGGCAAGCGCAGCGTCGCCCCAGGATACCATCGAAGGCAACAACCCTGAGCGCCAAGGGCGCGGGATCATACCAGCCTGGGGCAAGCGCAGCGTCGCCCCAGGAACAAACCGCACCGCAAAGGATGAGGGCTGAAGGCCCGATTCATTCCCATGCCACAATCCCTTGCCAACGTCCTGCTTCACCTTGTGTTCAGCACCAAGGACCGTCTGCCGCTCGTCGGGCCCGCTCTTCGCCCAGGTCTCCACGCCTATCTTGCGACCGTGGTGCGCACCGCCGAATCTGAATGCCCGCGCGTCGGTGGCACGGCGGATCATGTACACCTTGCCATCCGCCTGTCGCGCACGATCACCATTGCCCACCTTGTCGAAGAGGTGAAAACCTCGTCGTCCAAGTGGATCAAGGCCCAGTCGCCGGACTTCGCCCCCTTCGCTTGGCAACGGGGCTATGGTGTGTTCTCAACCGGACCGGCCGACCTGGAGGCGCTGCTGACGTACATCGACAATCAGGAAGAGCACCACCGAACTCGCACGTTCCAGGACGAGTACCGGGCATTCCTCAACAAGTACAGGATCGCCTACGATGAACGATACGTGTGGGACTGACCGATGGGGCGGGCCTTCAGCCCTCAATGTCTGGTGGACGGGTGACCTGGGGCGACGCTGCGCTTGCCCCAGGCTGGTATCGCGTCGGGCCTTCAGCCCTCAATGTCTGGTGGACGGGTGACCTGGGGCGACGCTGCGCTTGCCCCAGGCTGGTATCGCGTCGGGCCTTCAGCCCTCAAGCAGGCTTGGACCGCTCTTGAGCAGGTGAATCGGGATGATAGGCACACCTAGCCCGTCGGTTGTCCGCCTCGGTCGCCGCGTCATGCTGCACGGCCACGCCTGGCGCGTGGTGCGGGAGATCGCGCCCGGTGAGGGGTCGGCTTTGGCTGTGGCGGAACCTGCCAGCGCCTACGCGGCCTCGGCGCCGGCCAGGGGCGGCGGGTCGGAAGCATTACGGCGCGGCCAGCTCCTGCAGGCACGCTTCGACAGCGGGCAAGACGGTGGCCAATCCGGCGCCGGTGACCATGCCCCAGTAGCCCGGATCGGCCTCATACCCGCCGCGGGCCCGCGACTCCTCGGTGAGCAGGTAGGCACACGAGCGGTTGGCCACGCCGACCACCCGCGTCAACCCGAACGGGGAAACTCGGGCGACCGCCGCGCCGAATCCTACCTGGGGTTCACCCGGGACTCCGGCCCATGCCACGGGACCCATCCGCAGGCATTGCACCTCGGTCTCAAATCCACCCCGTTCGACCGCCTCACGCAGCAGCTCCGAACGGCTCAGAGGGTTCTCCCGGAAGCGCGGATCCATGGGTAGAAACACGGAGCGGCGCGCCTGGCCAAGCCGGACCTCGTCTGCCGCTTCGGCCCGAGCGAGTAGTTCGAGCGTGCGGTAGCCAAGGATATCGCCGAGCAGCGGAAGCTGGGCCGCCTGTGTCTGGCCCCGCATGGGCACCTCAAAGGGCGTATCCACGCTGCCCAGGCAACCGTTGAGGATCAGGCAGGTCAGGCCCGGCAGGGTTCGTTCCACCAGCCGCGCCGCATAGCCCATGAAGTCGGGAATCGGGTGGCAGGTGAAATGCATGATGGCCCCCAGCGGCGCCCCGTCGAGACCTTCGAAGCGCAACACCGTCAGCAGATCGTCCAGCGCCTCTTCCGGTCCTACCGTCTCCGGGTCGGTGGCCCAGCCCCAGGTTTCCGGGCAGGCGCGCCGCAGGGTGATGACGCTGCCATCCCGGCGCAGGATACGGCGAACTCTCGACACCCCAGGCAGGTGGGCCGTGGCATAGCCGCAGCGCAGCGGTCGCAGCCCGGCGGCCTGGGTGGCGGCCTGCGCCGCCGCCTGAGCGATGTGCCGGGCGTAGAACAGCCGCTCGTCCCGCTCGGGCGCCAGCGTCGGGGGGCCGCTGTGGACGTGTGTGCCGGCCAGTAGAACGCTGCTGGCCGGCAGGTCGACGGCCTTGCCGACCGCCTCCCGCACCAGCGCCACCTCCTCACCGCCCAAGGTCAGGTAGCAGCCCGAGACCACGACCAGGCGCGTCTGCTCGTCCGCCAGCATCAGACAACGCGCCAGCAGCGGCGTCCCGTCGGTACTCTGCTCCCAGCCCGGTATGCCGAACGGCGCGACTCCAAAACCGCCCCGCAGTGCTGCCATCGTCACCGTGTTTCTCCACCCGTTTGAGCCTGAATCTGCCCCGACCTCAGCGCCGGCCCGGCGCCGCCCCGGCAAGCTGGCATCGCCGCCGCGACCTGAAGGTAACGGCCGCCGCGAAACGATGCAAGAAGAGTGGGCCTACGGGGGCGCAGGTCAGTTCCGTAGGGGCTTCTGCCCGGCACGGCGGGGCGCTGGTCGGTTCAGGGGTGGTCGGCGCGGTTCCACGCCTGGCGCCCGCCTGGCGCCCGGCGGACTAGAGATGCCGTCCCTGAGCGTCTCTTCCGCCCGCAGGGCGTGGAGGTCGGCGGGCCGTCATGCCTGAGGGCAGGACTTCCGCC
>CAILKC010000029.1 GCA_903834675.1 uncultured Victivallales bacterium
GCGGCGGGCCGTGGTCGGTTTACCGCTGAACCGTCTCATGGTCACCAGCGTGGCGCTGCCGGAGATGCCGGACGAGGCGGTGGCGGGCTTCCTGCGGATTCAGGCCGAGCGCGAGTTTCTGCTTCTGCCCGAGGACCTGGCCATGGGGGTCTCGCTGTCGACCGCCAGCGCTGGCGGTCGCACCGCTTTGCTTGTGGCGCTGCCGGTCCGGCAGTACGCCAATCTGCGGCGCGCCCTGCGTCTGGCCGGGCTGCACACCCAGGCCGTGGTCGCCACCACGACGGCTCTCGCCGATGGGCAACTCACGGAAGCTCGCCTGGTCCTGGGCGCCCGGTCCTGCGACCTGATGGTCACGGCGGGGGGTGGACTGGTCCTGCTGCGGCGCATCGCCGGGGCGGAGTCCGAGGCCCTGCCGCAGGGCGCGGATCTCGAGGTGCTGCCCGGCGAGGTGCGCATCAGCTTGCGGCAGTTGCCGGCCGCCGTCCGGGCCGAGTTGAAGGTCCTGGCGGTCACCGGCCCGGCCGCGGCGGCGAGCGCCGCGGTGCTGGCGTTACAGGAAGAGGCCGCCGCGGATCCCTGGCGACCGCAGGCGGAAGCCGTAGGGAGCAGCCCCGCTCAGCGCTGTTGCGAACGCCTGGTCACCGCGGCCGTCAGTCACCAGAGTCTGCCGCTGGCGCTGTACCCCAATCCCCTGCCGCAGGCTCATTCCTGGCTCCGGGGTTGGCGCCCGCGCCAGCTCGCGGCGGCGGCCGGGGTGCTGGCGGTGCTGCTGCTGGCGCTGCTCGGGCTGGTGTGGCGTCAGCATGGGCAATGGTCGGCAGTGCAGCGGGAATGGTCGACGATAGGGACGCGGGTAGAGGCCATCCAGGCGCTGATGCTTGAGGCGAAGACCCAGGCCGCCTGGCTCAGCGACCAGCCTGTGAGCCTCGATATCTGGCGCGCCGTCACCCTGGCCTTCCCCGAGCGTGGCACCGTCTGGGCCTCCCGTCTCGAGGTCAAGGACGGACGCGAGGTCAGCCTCGCCGGCAAGGCCGCCAGCCGAGAGGTCTGGCTGCTGACTCTCGAGGCGCTGCGGCAGACCCCCGGCGTCCGCGAACTGCGGGTGGCGCAGGCCCGCGCCGCCAGTGATGGCAAGTCACCCATGACCTTTGCGCTCAGTTTTACCTGGCAACCGCCGGTGGCCGACCAGCGTGCCGCCGAGGATACTCTATGAACCCCATGCGCTACGGTCGCGAACGGCTCTTGCTTGGCGGGGCGATGGCCTGCCTTGTCCTGTTCGGCTTCGATCGCCTGGCGCTAACGCCTTTCCTGGTGGCCTGGCGCGGGCGGGCCGACGAGATTCAGCGTCTGCGCCTGGCGGTCGTTCAGGGTGCCGCCATTATCGCCCAGGAGAGCCGCTGGCTACGCTGGCGTGACGAGACCAACCGCAGACTGCTGCCCGCCTCGCCTGGCGCCGCCGAAAGCGCCCTGCTCAGTCAGGTTGACGCCTGGGCGCGTGGCTCTGGGCTCACCGTCAACTCGCTCAGGCCCCGCTGGAAAGTGGGCGCTCGCCGCGCCCGCCTCCTCGAACTGCAAGTGGCCGGAACCGGCTCGCCGGGGGCGGTCAGCGGCTTTCTGTATCAGCTCGAGACCAGCCCCGTCGCGCTCGCGGTCGAACAGCTGCAACTCGTACCCCGGAACCCCGACGGCAATGAACTCGCTCTCGAGCTGCGCGTCAGCGGCCTCTGTCAAGGCACGACAGGCAAGGGGAGGACAGCCCCATGAGACCGCTGCTCTCGGTCCTCCTCGCCCTTGTTCTCGCCCTGGCCCTGGACGCCGCCAGCGCCGACCTCCCGGAGACTTACCAGGTCATTGCCCAACGCAACCTGTTCAGCCCCTCGCGGGTAGGCACGCCGCCGCCAGCGCCGACGGTCGCGGCAGCGCCGCCAGCGCCCACGGAGACGGTGACCCTCATCGGGGTGGCGGTTTTGGAGGGTGAGGCGACGGCCCTGTTTGCGGGGTCGACGCCCAGCCTGAGCGGCGCGCGCCATCCGGGCGACAGGCTGGACCAGGCGCGGATCAGTGCCGTCAGCACCGTAGGCGTCAGCGTTGACACCGGCAGCCCGGAGGGCCCTCTGCGCCTCGCCGTGGGCCAGTCCCTGCAACGCTTCCAGGGCCAGCCCTGGCAGCGGTCCGCGGAGGCGGTATCGGCCGCCGCCTCGCCGGCGGCTGCCCCGGCCGCGCTCCAGAGCCCCACCCCGTCGGGCGATGCCGGGGATATCCTCAAGCGCTTGCTCGAACGTCGCCAAAAGGAGATGAAGCCATGAA
>CAILKC010000030.1 GCA_903834675.1 uncultured Victivallales bacterium
AAGTGGGCGGCTACCCATTCTTCTACGCGCTGGAGCCGCAGGCTTTTATGGAGGTATCTGCGGCCTACCCTGGCTGCACGGCCGACTTCATCCATATCCAGGGCCGGACCGCGGCGCTGAGCCTGTTCGGCGTGCAGCCGCTGCTGCGGCAGCCCTGGGACCGGGAGGCGCTGGTGACGCCGGCCGAGCTGCGAGCCTACGGGACCGCGACTGGCGGCGTCATCCAGCACTCCTGGGTGGTCGATCTGCCGCCGGCCCGACCGTGGGTATCTCCTGTGCTCCGTCTGGCGCCTGACCAGGAGATCCGTGCCGGGCTCTCCGCCTACGCCGCCGCCATCGGTCTACGGACCCCGTTGCAGAAGAAGATGCCGGCGGCTCTGCTCGAGCGTCTCAAGGGAGCGGTCCTGGTGCGCCTATACGGGGCTACGGCGGTCGAGCAGACCGCGGCGCTGGAGCTGTTGCCAGCCGGGAGCCTGGTGCATTTCACCGAGTACCTGAAGGGCGGCTTCGACAAGCAGTACCCCGACCACCTGCCGCCGCGGGAAAGCTGGGGCACCGCGGCGGAGCTGAAGGCGTTCTACGAGCGCGGCCGGGCGCTGGGGCAGCTTATGATGCCCTACACCAACACCTCCTGGTGGTGCATCGACCCCAAGGGGCCGACCTTCGAACGCGAAGGCGATGAACCGCTCAGCCGCCAGCGTGACGGCTCGTTCTTCAAGGAGCGGTACGGCGCCAACGAAGGCTACCGGGTGTGCTTCTGGCAGCGCGCCGTCCAGGAGGCGCACCGCCAGGCTCGCCGGCAGATGTCGGAGGAGTTCCCCAGCGATGTGGTGTTCCAGGACCAGGTCGGGGCCCGGAGCTGGTCGTGGGACTTCAATCCGGCCGCGCCTACGCCGACGGCGTGGATCGATGGCCTGCACTCGCTCGGCATGGAAGACGCGGCGGCGGTGCCGTTGGCCACGGAGGATGGCAGCGACCGCGTGGCGGAGTTCGAGAGCCTGTTCTGTGGCATGGCCTGGAGCCTTGTGCCCTCGGACCTACGGCGCGAGGCGCGGCGGCTGGAGTACACTTTGCCGCCGGGTGAATGGGCCATCTTCCCGATGATGCAGTATCTGGCGCATGACAAGGTGCTTTTCACCCTCCACGACTTGGGCCACTTCGTACTCAACGACACGCAAGTCGCCTATGTTCTGGGGCTGGGGTACGGCCTCAGTTACCGCTCGACGCGCGCCGACCTGGGGCGCCCTGAGGTGCGTGAATGGCTGGGCTGGCTCGACGCCGTGCAGAAGGCCGTGTGCGCCCGCTACGTCGGGCAGGTCTTGACCGATTTCCAGACGCAGGGTGGCCGCCCCGGCGAGCTGGGGGGCCCGCTGCTATTGGCGTCGTACCCAGGCCTCGCGGTGGTGGCGAACACCGGTACAGTCGCCGTCGACACGGCCGGTCTCGGCAAGGAGGCCGCCTGGGCCAGCGCTGCGGGGCTGGACCTCGCCGGACCGGGATTCCTGGTTACCGGGGAAGGGCTGCGCGCCGGGTACGTGCTTCCTCGTGGCGCCGCCGACCCCGGAGCCGCCTACGGCTTTGTGCTTGAGGCCGGCGCCGCGGCAGCGCTTCGGGGCGTGATCCGCGCCCGCGGCGGCGCGGAGGTCATCTTGCCCTGGCCGGGCGAGGGCGCGCCCAAGCTCGACCTGACCGGCCCTG
Organism: uncultured Victivallales bacterium; assembly: GCA_903834675.1. The sequence goes on from CAILKC010000030.1 coordinate 1,699, forward strand.
GCGGCACGGTGGTGCGGGTGGAGACGGCGCGGCGCGGCGCGGCCTTGGTGGCAGCGCTTCCGGAGGTGGCGGACGCCCTGCCAGGCGGGCGGATGCCGGCCGCCTTTGCCGACCGGCCGGCGGCGCAGTGGTCGCCCTGGAGCCGGGTCGTGGCGGTGCTGACGCTGGGGGGCAACGCACCCAAGACCTGGGTCTCGATGAACAGCGCCGACTGGGTTCGTGTGCTCTCGCAGGACGCCGAATTGCGGGCGGCGGCGCTGGCGGTGGTCGAGGTGGCGACGGTGGCCGAACTGCGCGCTTTGCTGCGCGCTGCCGACGGCGAACGGCCGTTTGCCATCGTCAACCCCGGCGGCGAGTACTTCTATGCCGAGGATGCCGCCAGCGCGGAGTCCATGCTCGATGACGTCCGCAGCTACGTCGAGCGCGGCGGCATCTGGTGGGAGACGGGGGGTTACCCGTTCTACATATGCGCCTACCGCGACGCGCAGGGCGCCTGGGCAGAGCGGCACCTGGGCGCTGTCGGCGCCCGCCGGGTGGGGTTCTCCTGCGTCGTCTCTCCCGTAGATGAGCCGGCGGAAGCCCTGCATGTCAGCGCGACAGGCCGGGACTGGTTCGGCGCGGCGGTGACGGCGCGAATCGAAGCCGCGGCGTCGGGAACCCAGCGCGGTTTCGAGGACGATAGCAAGAGCCTGGTCCTGGTGGCAGGCGATAGCGGCGACTTTGCTGCCGGCATCCGTGGCGAGGGTTGGGGCTGGCTGTTCCGGCTGGGCGGCCTCAACCCCGATCCCGAGGTCGCCGCGTTGACCGTGTGTGGGGTGTTGCGCCATCTGGCGACGCAGCCCTGGCCCAAGCCGGCTCGGCCGACGAAACCCCGTCTGTGGACGCTGCGGTCGGCGGTCCCGGAGCATGGAGCGGCCGCGGCTCGCGGCCACCGCCGCCCTGGCGGCGGCGGCTGGGCGCTCCGCGCCCTTGGAAAGCGGCGTCAAGCCGCCGCAGTCCAAAGATCGCCTGACGGCGCTCGGTCCAGACGTCGGCAGGCCGGGGCTCGCGGCCACCGCCGCCCCGACGGTCGGCGGTCCCGGAGCATGGAGCGGCCGCGGCTCG
>CAILKC010000031.1 GCA_903834675.1 uncultured Victivallales bacterium
ACACGTCTAATATAAGGGTTAAGGGTTCAGCAGGGCCTCCGGATTGGAGGCCGGAAATAGCCGAATGTGGCTTGCCGACGGGGTTCCCGTTCCTATTCGGCCGGGACGCGCCGGATCGCCTGGAGGGCGGCCCTGCGTGGCCGCCGCGGCGCCGACGCAGCGGCGCCCTCCAACGCCCCTCGTCCGCCGCGACGGACGAAGGGCGGAATGGGAAGCGCCTGGTGTCATAAGAGGTTGCTACAAGTCTCATATAAGGGTTCAGGGGGCAGCAGGGCCTCCGGCTTGGAGGCCGGACATAGCGGAATGAGGCTTGCCGACGCGGTTCCCGTTCCGATTCGGCCGTCACGGACGACGAAGTCCTGATAGCCGTCGGGCATATGCTGCTCTCTCTGCCCATGGTGCATCTCGGCGTCGGTAAAATCGTCCGCGAAAACCACTTCCGGGCCGCGTCGCTCATGGGGTCAGCCCTTTTGTCAACCTCCGCCTGCGGGGGGCTTGGCACGCCTCGGCGCCGACAACCGCGGCAGCCACCGCGGTTGTTTCAGTCATCCTTGACGACCGTGCCGCCGCTGGCCGGAGCGCTCTGGCAATGGATGAAGAGATTGCCCTCGGTGACGCACTCCTTCCAGAGTCCCTCGCGGGCTTCCTTGACCGCGACAGCGCAGCGCTCGAAGGTGTTACGGAGGTAGAGATTTCGTGGGAGGCGTCCGGTCGGGTCGGGGACCATGGAGAGTCCTGCCGAGCCCGCTTCGTCGAATCCCGAGACGTGGTTGCCGCTGAGGGTGTAGCGGCCGGCGATACGGATTGCCTGCTGGACCCCGGTTGCCGCGCCCCGGCTGACCAGATTATCCCTGAACTCAGAGGTCTCGCTGCCGAGGCCTTCGAGCGACACCGGGGTCTGGCAGCCGTCCAGGGTGTTGCCGCGAATCTGCCAGTTGGCCGTGGGCGAGCAAAGGCTGAAGCGGTCGCCGGGCTGCAGGTGGCTGCACGCTTCCGCCAGCCGGAATTGCAGGGTATCGTTATCGAAGACGTCGGCGAGACTGGGCGTTGTCGGCTTGCCGACGCCCAGCCAGGTGAGGCGCCACCCTTGGTAGAACCCAGAGTAGCGCCAGGGATAGGGAATGCCCTCGACGGTGAAGCGGGTGGGGTCGATCACGCGGACCACCTTGCCCTCGAGGCGGCTGGCACTCAGCCCCGTGCCGCAGTTCCGGACCAGGTTATCGTGAACTAGCAGGTTTTGCGCCGCGTCGCTCAGCCGGATGCCGCTCGTTTGCGGGTCGGTAACGCCGCGGACGTAGACCTGATTGTTGCTCACGATGGTATCGGAGGTGCTGATGTTCAGCCCTGTGCGCCAGCGGGGCTTGCCATCCACGCAGGTCAGATCGATGAGGTTGCCGCTGATGGTGATGTTCTGGGGCGGGAAGGACCAATGGACCGTGGCGCTCGATGCCGTGATAGCGCTGCCGTTGTAGTTGATAAAGAGGTTATTGGCGACGACGACCTGGGTGGGACCATGGTTGATGGCGATGCCGCCGCAGCGGCCGATACCCTCAAGCACGTTATCGGTCACGATCGCCTGGCCGACCCCGAGTTCCTCGAAGTGCTTGAGTTCGGCCCGAGGCAGGTTGTGCGGGATATCGCCGATGGTGATCGGACCGGAGTTGCGGATGTAGTTGCCGATGATCTTGATGAACCGGCCTGAGCCCTCGTACATGTGCCAGCCCGCGCCGTCCACCCGGCAGTAGAGGATGCTGGTGCTCTCGGCGAAATCGCAGTTGTTGAAGGCGTTGGCGGCACAGTCGGTCACCGAACAGCGCAGGAAAGTCAAGGACTTGGTGTACTTCGCCGGTTCCTCCTTGCCCTTGCGGTAGGGCCCACCCGAGATAAAACACTCCGTCGCCATGCGGCTGGCATGCACGTTCTCAACCAGTACCCGCCCGGTGCCCCCGATACTGACGGCATTGCACGGCTTCAGGGCGCAGGTCCAGAACGAATACCCGCTCGAGGACGTAAAGTACCCCGCGGCCTCGGCGGTCCCGGTGTGGCCGCGCAGACGGAAATTACGGATCGTCACCTCGGTGCCACTCTGGAGCGCGAAGCAGGAACCACTGCCCTCGCTGATGTCCAGAACCGTGTTGACCCCGTCGGCGCCCTCGATGAGAAGCCCCTCGGGATTGCGCACCGCCAGGCTTGACCTGAGCCGGTAGTAGCCCGCGGGTATCGAGAGGTTCTTCTTCTCCCGGATGGCGCGGTCGATGGCCGCCTGCAAGGCTACGGTGTCGGAATGCCGGACGACGGCGTCGGCGACCGCGCGGTTGGCCGGGTGCTGCAAGACCAGCGTCTTGCCCTCGATTTTCTCGATGGTCGTAACCAGTTGGTCGCGGGCGGTAAAACTGACAAACTCGCCCGGCTGCCACTCCCGTTTGCTGAACCGTATTTCGAGGCCGGCGCTGAGGGCTTGCCAGTCCCCCGTCACCGGGACCTTGGCCGCCTGCCACTGGTTGCCGCGGACCAGGTTGTCACTCCAGCGGAAGGTCGCCGGGTTGGCCGCCTCGATTTCCAGAAGGTAGACCAGCCAGCTTCCCGCCGTGCCATCGTACCCGCGGACCTCGATGGCGTCCTTGGCGTCACGCGCGGCGCCGCCTGGGCCATAGGGATCACCGGGACCATACAGACGGGTCGTACACTGAATGTTGCACTTGGAGACGGTGACCCCCTGGCCGACCTTAAAGTCACCGCTGTCGGCCACCTCGATGCGGGCTGACCCGGGCACCGTGGCCGCGGTGGTCTCGAACTCGGAGCCCGAGGCGCCGAGGTCCTGAGCATTCAGCCAGGCGCCCGCATCCATTGCACCCGCGGACAGCCCCGACAGCAGAGCACACCCCGCGAGTTGGCGGACGGAACCCGCACCCAGCTTTGGATAGAACGCAGCGGAACCCATCGTGGAACCTCCCTCGCTTTGGACCTCTCATGGCCGGCGGGCGCGCGGCGGCGTCCCCGACCCGAGCCGTTTCTCAGGCTTACGGCTTCTGCGGACCGGCTGGGCTGGCGGCCGCCGGTTTCCAGATCGCGCCGGCGCCGCCATTCTTCAGGAGATCCTCCAGGTACGGCTGCATGGCCTCAGCCCAGATCGCATAGCCCTTCTCCGAAGGGTGGAGCGTGTCCTGCAGCTTCTCTTTCAGGATGGAACCATCGGCTTCGACAAAGCGGTCCCCGAGGTCAAGGAAGAACACCTGTTTGCCGTCATGCAGCGAGCGGATCCGTGAGTTGGTCGCCGTGATTTTTGCTCGGATAGGGTTGCTGGCCGGCTGCCAGCAGGGGAAGACGCCAAGCAGCAGAGTCTTGGTCTCCGGCAACCGGGTCTTGAGGTAGCCGACGATGGCGCCGATGCCTGCCGCAGTCTGCTCCGGACTCTGGCCGCGAATCAGATTGTTGATGCCGATGAGCAAGACCACCACGCGCGGTTTGAGCCCGGTGAGATTGCCCCCCGCGGTGAGGCGCCAGAGCAGATGGCCGGTTTCATCACCCGACACGCCAAAGTTGGCGGCGGGCAGGGGGGCGTAGTACGTCTGCCAGACTGGGTTCCCACCCGCTTTCACTCTCTCGGCATAGACCAGCGACCGTGACTTCCAGATGTCGTTCATCATGGAATCGCCCAGAAAGAGGACGCGGATGCTCTCCTTGTCGGCCAGTTCCAGCATCCCCTGATGGTAGTTCAGCGCCCAATCCGTGCGCTGGGTGGGAATACCGGCCGGGTTTGTGGTCTGGGCAATGCCGTACTCAGCCCACGGCCAGGCCGGCGCCCCACCCTCCGCCGCCTGGCCCACGCTCACCGTGGCCGCCATGACGACCGTAATCATGGCGATAGTCGGTTTGCTGATCATTCTTGACCCCCGTCTGTCCCGTAGACTGCGCCGCGCCCCGCGGACAGCCTCACTTCACCACGACCTCGAAGACCTTGATCCGGCGCGCCTGGCCCTTGGGCCCGCTGACCGTCAGCGTGACCACGTACTCGCCCGCCTTGCCGTAGGCATGGATCGGGTGCTGTTCGCCCGAGGTCGTGCCGTCATCGAAATCCCATAGCCAGGTGGTGATCGGGCCGTGCGACAGGTCCTTGAAGGCCACCAGCCGCCGGTCCATGTCCAGCACCACAAAGGACCACTCCGCCTGGAGTTCCGGGATGAAGCGCGGCTCCAGCGGCATCAGCCGAAAGGCGCAGAGCCGGGACGCATCCGAGTCCATGCGCGTCTGGTGCGAGAGATTCCAGAAGCCCTCATAGCGGTTGTTGTCCTCGTCGTAGTCCAGCACCGCCCAGGATAGGCCAATCAGGTTGTTTTCTACCAGTTTCGAGGGCACTGCACGCGCCGGTCCGTCGTAGGGCGCGTAGTCGAAGGGCGTGATCCAGAACTCGAGCACCAGACGCCCGCTTTCGCCTTCCTTGATGTCGCCGGAATAGGCGTGGTTGGCGAAGGGCAGGCGGCCTATCCACGGCTGGCAACCCCAGACAAAAACCCAGTCGCGGCCCTCGCCGGGCGGGGTGAAGATGTGGTAATTCTGAGCCTGCACGCCGCGGAAGCGAAAGTACTCATCCGCCGGGGTCAACTGCGGGTTGAAGATGAACGGTCCCCCCGACAGGTCGCCGTCGACGCAGACCTCGAAGATGTCGCCCCGGCGGTAGTAGAGGTTCCAGTAGTCGTCACTGGCCTCGTAGAGAAAGTAGAGGCGATTTTCGCCTTTAACCCAGCCCACCCGCACCTTGACGTCCAGGTCTTTGGGGTCGTAGTTGGTGCCCTTGCCCTGGACCGTGTCGGCCAATTCGCTGGTGCCGTAGACATACTCGGTCGGCACCATCTCCCAGTCGTCGGTCTTGCCGTCCATGCGAGGAATCTGGTCGGCCGGGAATTGGAAGACTTTGAACTCTTTATCCGGCCGCTCTAGGGCGCGAACCGGGGCACACGCCAGAAGCAGGGCAAACCCCGCTGCCGCCATGCGGATCGGCGCCGAGCGCGCGCTGAAGCAAGACTCTGACATCGCGGCTTCCTCCGGTTACGGCAGCAGGATCAGTTCCCCGGCCGAGGCGACTTGATACAGCGCGCCACCGGTGGTGGTCCAGGTGGTCCAGCCGTCGCCGGCTGCCAGATGCGCTACCAGGTTGAGCCGCAGCTTCCTCGCGGTCGCCGGGTCCAGACCCGCCGCGGCAAAGGGAATCTTCCACTCGCAGCTCCAGCCACCGGCGCTCGGTTTGGCGGCATAGGAAACGCCCTTCTGCAGCGTCTCGATCTGGGCTGGCGTCGCGCCGCCGTACGGTCCCCCCTCGAACCTGCCCGCGGCGTCCCCCCAGAGCAGGTAGATCGGCCCCGCGGCCTTCGGACCGCCATCTTGGAACGATACCTCGATCCCATCGCCCACGCCCCAACCCCCGCCGCCGACCGCGGTGGCCCCCTTGGGCAAGACGAAGCGCAGCGCCAGGTAGAGGCTCGTATCGTCCCACGCCGCGCAGGCATAGCCCTGCGGCGGCATGGGATCGCCCGTCGGCGACTGGGCCAGGGCGATGGCGCGAGAGGTGTCCTGCCACGGCCACTCGTCCACCACGCCATCAACCGTGGCAGGCTTGGCTAGCTTGGGCGCCGACAGGGTCGGTTTCGGCGGCGGCGGCAGGAACACGGGCTCGGTCTGCTCGCGCTTGACCACGGTGCCGCCGCTGGACGGGGCGGTCTGGCAGTTGACGAACAGGTTGCCGTCGGTCAGGCACGCCTTCCACAAGCCTTCGCGGGCTTCCTTGACCACCGCGGCGCACTGATTGAAGATATTATTCCGGACGAAGTTCCGGGCAACCCGACCGACCGGGTCCGGAGTGAGTAGCAGCGCACTCGACCCCGTCTCGTCAAAACCAAAAATGGTATTGCCGATGAGCTTGAACTGACCGACCACCTGAATCGCCTGCTTGACCCCCTGCGCCTCGCCGCGGGAAACGATGTTGTCGCGGAAGAACGAGGTCTCGCTGCCGTAGGAGTCGAGCTTCACCGGATCGGCGCAGCCGCTGATCGTGTTACTGTGGATCGTCCAGTTCGCCGGTCCAGCGGGAAAGACCTGGAAGGTATCGCCCACCTTCATCTCGCGCGCTTCCTTCAGTTTGAAGCGCAGCGTTTCGGGGTCGAAAGCGTCGAGCACGGAGAGGGTGTTTGGCTGGCTGCCGCCGGTCCAGGCCAGGTTCCAACCGCGATAGAGATGCGAGTTCTTCCACTCCAGCGGCAAGCCATTTTCCAGGAAGGTGGTAGCGTCGATCACCTGGGTCACCCGCGAGCCGGCGCGGCGGGTCACGAGGCCCTGCTGGCAGTTGCGGACCAGGTTGCCGTGGACATTGACATTCAACGCCGGCTCGGCGATCACGATCCCGGTCACCCGCGGGTCGACCTTGCCCCGCACGTAGATCTGATTGTCGGCGACGATCACGTTCGAGGCACTGACCGTGATGCCAGCGCGCGACGCCGGGTTCTCGCCCCCGTAGGTCAGGTCGATGATATTGCCGCTGATGGTCACGGTGTTGGACGGGAAAGAGGTCCGCACCGTCTGGCTGGAGGCGGTGATGGCCGGGCCATTGAAGTTGATGAACAGGTTGTTGGCGATCACCACCTGCGACGAACCATGGTTGACCGCGATGCCGCCGGACTTGCCGATCCCCTCGAAGACGTTATCGACGACGATCGCCTGGCCGCAGCCCAGAGCGTGCAAGTCGTCGGCGCGGTGACTCATGTCGCCGACGGTGAAGGCGCCGGCATTGCGCACGTAGTTCCCCACCAGCTTCAGAAAACGGGCCGGCATCTCAGCCGCGTGCCAGCCGGCACCGTCGATGCGGCAGTAGAGCACGCTGGTATTCTCGCCGACGTCGTTGTTGTTGAAAGCGTTGGCGGCGCAGTCGGTGACGGAACAGCGCAGGTAGACCAGCGATTTCTGGTAACGTGGCTGCTCCTTGGTGCTCAGACGATTCGTGCCCGAAGAGTAGAAGGCCTCGCTGGCCATGTGGCTGGCATGCACGTTCTCGATCCAGAGGTTCTCGTTGCGCTCCATACCGAGCGCATTGCAGCCTTTGAGGGCGCAGGCCCAGAACCCGAAGCCGCTTGAGGTGGTGAAAGAGCCAGCGGCCTCGTCCATGCTGGTGTGCCCGACCATGCGGAAGTTCCGCACCGTCGCATTCAGCGTATCATAGATATGGAAGACGGAGCCGATACCGTAGGTGATGTCCATGACCGTATCGACCCCATTCACACCCTCCAGGCAGATGGCGTCGGTACTCACCTGGAGACTGCGCGACAGCCGATACCAGCCCGCGGGAAAGAACACGTTGCGCTTCCCCTTGATCGCCGTATCGATGGCCGTCTGCAGGGCTGTGGTGTCGTCGTGCCGCACCACGGCATCGCTGGCGGAACGGTTGGCGGCGGCGCGCAGCGTCAGCGTCTTACCCTCGATCTTCTCGATCACCGTCTCGAGCTGGTCGCGGGCACCGAAGGTCAGCATATGTCCCAGCTCGAGGTCGCGCTGGTTGAACTTGACTTCGAGGCCGTTGCTGAGCTTCTGCCAATCCCAGGTGATCGGGACCTTCGTGGCCGTCCACTTGTAGTCATGCACCAGATCGTGGCTCCAACGGAAGGTCAACGGTTCCTTGCCGTCAATCTCGAGCAGGTAAACGAACCAGCTCCCCGTGCTGCCGTCATAGCCACGCATCTCGATGGCGTCCTTCATCGGCTTGCAGGTGCTGTACGGCTCGGTCGGACCCCAGATCAACGGCGAGACGAAACGGACGTTGGCGCGCGACACCGTCACTCCCTGGCCCGGCTTGAAATCGCCCACCTCGGCGACCGTGATCTCCTTCGAACCGGCGACCGTGGTGGCGACGGTTTCCGCCTTCGAGCCCGAGGCCCCGAAGTCCGCCGTGTTCACCCAGCCGCCAAGCGCGCTTGGAGGAGGCGCTGAATCCTGGGCGACGGAACAGACGGACGCAAGCATGAGAGCCGAAGCGATCCTGCCGGGTGATGAGGTCAGCGTCATGGCGAGGTCTCTTCCTGTTGCGGTCGGGTCGACGCACACATGGGCGCCAGTGCCGTGAACCTAGCACACTCGCCCTGCGCACCAATCTAAGTGCTGTGGCAAAGTCCCGCCAGCCTGAGGGCAGGGGGCTGTTCTAAGAAAGCGCCGTCAGCCTCGAGACTGAGCCCGCTGCCGGCGGGTCCGCCGCGCGGCTCCGAGTCCGTCCACGTCCGCGGCCAAAGGACGCCTGGAGGGCGCTCCTGCGTCGGCGCCGCGGCGGCCACGCCAGTTCGACAGGCTCACGGTCTGCGACAGGGCCGCCCTCCAACGGGCCGGATCGTTCCGCTCGGCCCGGAATAACTCCACGAAGCGCTCGCGGCACGCGACTCAACCGCAAGCGGGCCCGTTATCTCAAAGCCCTGCGCCGGACGCGGGCGCAGGTCAGTTCCGTAGGTGGTGACACCTCAGGTCCTGGGGTTCAGGAAACGGCGAGACGGCGAGACGGGGAAACGGCGACTGGAGGAGACGGACAGGGAGACTGGCGGAGAGGAA
>CAILKC010000032.1 GCA_903834675.1 uncultured Victivallales bacterium
ATCTGGGGTATGCCCGGTCCCCAGGGCGCTGCCCTGGGCTGAGGGATGGCGCCCCTTCGGGGCTGAAGAGGGGCTGAGGGATGGCGCCCCTTTGGGGCTGAAGAGGCAGAGGCGAACCCGCGACTTCCGCGGCTGGGGGTGCCGCCGCGAAACCGTAGCGGTGGGATGGCGGATCGAGATTGAAATCGGAATCGGGATCGCATCGACGGGGGGACTCGGACACGACAAACGTGACGGTTACCGGCCTTGTAGCAGAGGGTGAGGACATCCTGCACACTCTTTTCGCCCCAGAGCATGCCGGAGAGCTTGGCGCGCTGGGTGACGACGGTCTTGCAGTCGGCCTCGATGATGCCGGAGTCGATGAACAGGCCCTGACTTCTATAGAGGTCGTAGTGCATGTGCGGGCGGTTGTGTTCGAGGTAGGCAAGGTTGCTATCTATATAACCCGCACGCCAAATCCGTCTCGGGTTCCATCCTTCCGACAATTTGGTCATGCACCCATGCTGCGTGCCGGCCCCTGGCTGGTGCGTTTCCTGGCTGAAGCAAACGGCACGGTGACGGGTGACGCTACTCAGTCGGTGTGGGATGGGCAGGACGCCACCCAGGTGGCTGCGGTGCCCGAGCCCGGGTTCGTGTTCAGGAAGTGGAGCGACGACTCGACCGAGAACCCTCGCCGACTAACTGCGGTGCGCGCAGACACCGAACTGAAGGCCTCGTTCGCCCCGGCTGGACTGGCCGCGTCATCGGTGGGCACGTTCCTGGCGGCGGTCGGCAAAACCGAGGTGAGGCAGGGGCGGGGGCCATGGGACCTGACCGGAACGTTTCCGTCGGGGATCGTGGCGGGTTACCCGCTAACGCTGGACTTGGGGCAGGATGGCAGGGGCCGTCTTACGGGCAACGCCGCCCTTGAGGTCACGACCGCGGAAGGCAAGGTGACGAGCACGGTGAACCTGCCCGTCAGGGGCCGCCTCATGGGCACCGGCGGGGCACTGGTGCTTAGGCTGGTGATGAGGGGCGCGGACAGCGCCGGGACCGTACGAGCGGGACTGCTGAAGAGCTTCGATCTGCCCGACCTCATGCACCTGCTGGGAGACCGCCTGACCGTCAGCGAGCCCTGGGGGCCGGACCTGAAGCCGCTGGGGCCGACGGGCACTCCCTGAGGTCACAGGTACGGCGTCAGCAAGCGCGCCAGGCCGTCGCGCAGGCGAGCGGGCAGGGCGCGGCCATCGACCTCGGCCAAGGTCACCGGATGGGCGCTGCGCCGCTTCATTTCGACCCACTGATCAAGCCGTTGGGCCAGATCCGCATCGTAGCATTCCAGGTTGAATTCGAAGTTGAGCCGCAGGCTGCGCGCATCCCAGTTGGCCGATCCCAACAGTACCCAGCAGCCATCCACCAGCATCAGCTTGGAGTGATCGAAGGGCGGCGGGGTGAGCCATACCCGACAGCCATGCTGGAGCACTTGCCACCACATCGCCCGGGAGGCCCACAAGACCAACGGCAGGTTGACCCGGGCGGGCAAGATGATGTCCACCTGCACCCCCCGCATGGCGGCCAGATTCAGGGCAGAGACCACGGCCGGATCGGGGAGAAAGTAGGGAGTCACGATGCGCACCGAATGGCGCGCGATCGAGAGCGCTCCCAGCAGCGTCCAGAGGAGCTTTTCGAAGTTCTCATCCGGGCCATCGGTCACGCCCCGTGCCAAGACCGGCCCCGCGCTTTCGGTGCTGGGGAACCACCCTTCGCCGCGCAGAGATTCGCCGGTGGTGAACAGCCAATCATCGGCGAACACTTCCTGCAGGTGGCCCACCACCGGTCCCTGCACCCGGAAATGGATGTCCTGCACCGGCTTTGACGGGTGGCGTAGGAGGCAATGCCCCGCCCGGATATTCATGCCGCCGGTGAAGCCTAGACGCCCATCCACCACCAGGATCTTCCGGTGCGTGCGCAGGTTCAGCGACATCAGATGCCAGGGAGCAAAGGACGGGAGAAACCGCGCCACCTTCACCCGCTCGTGGCGCAGCGTATGGAGAATGGAGGGCCAGGAATAGCGTAGGCCGGCCGCGTCGATCAGTACCCGCACTTCCACGCCCCGTCGCACGGCCTCTCCCAGCGCCTGCGCAAAGACCACCCCGACGTCGTCCCGATCGAAGATGTAGGCGGAAAGAGAAACGGTCTGGCGCGCCTGGTGAATCGCCTCCAGCATGGCTGGATAGGCTTCCTCGCCGTTCACCAGTGGCTCAATCCGATTGCCCGGCAGCAGGGGCCGCTGCACCACACTGCCGACCACCCGAGCCAGCATGCTGAGATGCTCACGGTGCTCCGGCAGATGGCGCTGCAACTCTTCCGGCGGACATTCGGGGTGCGCGGCTTGGGCCCGGTAGCGCTCAAGGGTGCGGCGCAGCAGAATAGCCTTGTGGCGAATCCGGTTCACGCCGAAGATGAAGTACAGGATGGTCCCGACCACGGGCACCAGCCACACCAGCCCCACCCAGGCGATGGCGGCCCGCGAATCGCGCTTGTGGAGTACCGCATGTCCCGTCGCCAACCCGGAGAGCAGCAGGTCAATGGCGAAGAACGCCTGGTGCCAGGCGTCGTGCCACAGATTACCAGCGGCCATCGTCATCGC
>CAILKC010000033.1 GCA_903834675.1 uncultured Victivallales bacterium
CATCGCCTACGGCCAGACCCTGGCCAGTTCCACCCTCAGCGGCGGCTCGGCCGCCGTGGACGGCAGCTTCGCCTGGACCACGCCGGCCACCGCGCCCGGCGCGGGCACGGCCTCGCAAAGTGTGACCTTTACGCCCACGGTCACCGCCAACTACAGCACCGCCACGGGCAGCGCCAGCGTGACCGTCACCAAGGCCACCCCGAGCGTGACCACCTGGCCCAGCGCCAGCGCCATCACCCACGGCCAGACCCTGGCCAGCTCCACCCTCAGCGGCGGCTCGACCGCCGTGGCCGGCAGCTTCGCCTGGACCACCTCCGCCACCGCGCCGGAAGTCGGCACGGCGACGCAAAGTGTGACCTTTACGCCCACCGACACGACCAACTACACCACCGCCACGGGCAGCGCCAGCGTGACGGTCAACCCGGTCATCCGTTCGCCGACGCAAGACGGCGGCTCGTGGAACAACCCGGCGACCTGGAACGACGACACGGTCCCCGTCGCCGGTGAAGATGTGGTCATTCCCGACCACGTCGTCGTGACCTTGGACGCTGGCTCTCCCGCGATCAGAAACCTGACGATCGAGGGCACTCTCGACCTCGGCAATAGCACCCTCACGCTTAACGGTGATTTCACCAACAACGGCACCCTCGACCCCGGCACCAGCACCGTCGTCCTGACCGGCAACGGCGACCATAGCCTATCCGCGTCCGGGCCCGGCACGCTCACCTTCTACAACCTGACGCTGAATGAGGGGCTGGCGTCGGCCACGGTGACCGCCAACAGTCAACTGACGGTGACCCGGCAGTTGACCATCACCAAGGGCAAGCTCGTCAGTGCCAGCGATTACAACCTCATCTTCATCGGAACCGACGGCGAACTGATCCTGACCGGCGACATCACCATCAGCGGCAACCTGGTGATCGAGGGTAACGGCAAGCTGACCACCGACGGCCACGGCATCACCTTCGATGGCGGAGTCGAGCAGAACCTGAGCCTGGCTTCCCTGACGACCTTTGCCAACCTGACCGTAACGGCTGGCACCACTCTGATCGAGACGGAGACGGCCGACAACGCCCATGTCGATGGCACCCTGAGCAATGCGGGCGTGATCCGCAAGACCCAGGCCGTGGCCGCCACCGGCGCCTATCACTTCGGCCTGGCCGGCAACTCCGGCTCCGGACTGACCCTCAGCGTGACCGACCGGACCGGAGCCGACCCGCTCAGCGCCATCCAGGTGGACCGCCACGACGCCAACCACCCGCAGGCGCCCGGCGCCAACACGACCGCTATCTACTGGACCGTCACGCCGACGGGCAGCGACTTCATCGCCACCGCCATCCTGCCGCACGCCGGCCTGACCGACCCGCTGGTCTGGCGCTACCGGAACTCGGCCTGGGATTGGGCGCGCAGCGCCTTCACCACCACGACCGTGACCCGGGCGGGCCTCACCGCCTTCGGCGACTTGGCGGTCTACAACGACCCGCAACTGGCAACCACCACGGCGCTGGCTTCGAGTCAGAATCCCGCGCTGGTCGGCGCCAGCGTCACCTTCACCGCTACGGTCTCGCCGGGCGCAGCCACCGGTACGGTCACCTTCAAGGACGGGACCGACACGCTCGGCACCCCGGTGCC
>CAILKC010000034.1 GCA_903834675.1 uncultured Victivallales bacterium
GGCGGACGAAGGGCGGAATGGGAAGCGCCTGGTGCCATAGGAGGTTGCTGCAAGTCTCATACAAGGGTTCAGCCCAGGGCAACGCCCTGTGAATCGGACGGTTATGGGTTTGAGCCCTGTAGGGGCGAGCCATCTGTCCTACCTTCGGGCGCAGGTCGCATCAAACGTCCATCCAGGGCTCAATCCGTGCTGTGGACGGGTACACAGGGCGTCGCCCTAGGCTGGTATGAAACGCCCCTTTGGGGCTGAATACCACGGCCCATCCTTATTGCACAGGTCGAGAACAGTGGCTTTTCTGACCACGATAGTACCGCAGGTCGTTTTTTGGGTCAGTTTCCTGACTCTTGCCTATGCGTTCCTCGGCTATCCGGTGCTGGTAGCATTGCTGGCCCGGCTGTGCCCGCGCCCGCTGGGCAAGGGAGGCGCCGACTTCCTGCCGACGGTCACTGCGGTGGTGGTGGTGCGCAACGGCGTCGACCGCGTTGTCGCGCGGGTACGCAATCTGCTGGAGTCGGACTACCCTGCCGAGCGGTTAGGGGTCGTGGTGGTTTCGGATGGTTCCACCGACGGTACAGAGGCTGTGCTCAATGCCCTTGGGGACCCGCGTCTGCGCGTCCTTGGCCGCGAGCGGCAACGCGGTAAGGCCAGTGGCATCAATGCGGCCCTGGCCCAGACCACAAGTGAGGTCGTTGTGCTGGGCGATCTGCGCCAGTGTTTCGCCCCCGAAACCATTCGGGAGTTTGTCCGTTGCTTTGCCGATCCGAAGGTCGGGGCGGTCTGCGGCGCTCTCGAGGTGGTCTCCGGAACCGATGCCGTCAGCGGCGGAGTCGACGCCCACTGGCGACTCGAGAACTTCGTGCGGCGTCAGGAAGCCACCTTCGATTCGTCCATCGGTTACACCGGCGCGATCTGTGCCGTCCGCCGAGCCGCTTTTGTCGCCATCCCCGAGGACACCATCCTGGACGATGTCGTCATTCCCATGCTGATCGCACAGCAGGGCTTCCGGGTGGTCTACGAGCCGGCGGCAAGGGCCACCGACCCGCAGCCCTTCGCGCTCGGGATCGAGCATCGGCGCAAGCGTCGTACCATGGCTGGGAACTTCCAGATGCTGTTCCGCTATCCGCGCTGGTTGCTGCCCTGGCACAACCGGCTGTGGTGGCAGCTCATCTCGCATAAGTACCTCCGCCTTCTCGGCTTCCCGCTGTTGGTCACGATGCTTGCCGCGAATCTGGCGCTGCTGCGGTTCGCGCCCTACCGTGCCCTGCTGGCCGGACAGATGGCGTTCTACCTGCTGGCCGGAGTTGGCCTGGCGGCGCCTCGGTTACGGCATCGGCTTTTCGCGCTGCCAGCCAGTTTCGTTTTTGTCACGTGGCGCACGATGCTGGGGTTGCGTGATTACCTCCGCACCCCATCGAAGCTCGGTTGGGACCAGGCCGCGTGAACGCACCCGAATCCGGTGAAATGCACGGACGCCTGCAGGGCGCTCCGGTGCGAATGTCGTGGCAAGTGGCCATCCGGTCGCCGCAGTGAGTTCATGAGGACTTCGCCGGATGGCGCTGAAGGCTATCGACCAGTGGCTTTGGCCCTATCTTACCCGGCAGCGCCATCAGGCCGCGCCGGTGAGCGATGTCCTGCTCTGCCTGTGCGATCATTTCGAGCCTTTCCATGACGCCAGCCGCGCCGAGGCTCTCAGGCGCGTTCACGAATGGAGCGCTCGCTTCCCAGAGTTATCTGCCCGGTTTCGCGACGCCGATGGGCGGCCGTCGGCACACACTTTCTTCTACCCCATCGAGCAATACGACGAGGAGATTCTCGAAGAACTCGCCGCGCTTGGCCGCCGGGCTCACACCGAGGTGGAGATTCATCTGCACCACGACCGGGATACCGCCGCCGGACTGCGGCAGACGCTGGCAGAGGGCAAGCAGCACCTGCTGCACCATGGGCTGCTCAGTCGAGATAGCGCGGGGGCCGTCCGCTTCGCCTTCATCCACGGTGATTGGGCCTTGGACGACTCCCATCCCTCGGGGCGGCACTGCGGCGTTCGCAATGAGCTAGACGTACTCCGGCAGGCCGGGTGCTACGGCGATTTTACCATGCCCTCGGCTCCCAGTCCGACGCAGACGAGGACCATCAACAGCATCTACTATGCGGCGGACACCCCCGCTCCCAAGTCACACGACCGCGGCTTGCCCCTGCGGGTCGGCTCTCCCTTGGGCCCCGACGACGGCCGTCTGCTCATGGTCCAGGGGCCGCTTGGGCTGAACTGGCGTCGGCGTAAGTTCGGCGTTTTGCCGCGTCTTGAGAATGGCGAGGTCTCCGGGGCAAATCCCCCGACCGTGGACCGGCTCCGTCTGTGGCTCGATCTTCGGGTCCATGTGCTGGGCCGACCAGAGTGGGTGGTGGTCAAACTGCACACCCACGGCGCGCTGCCGCGGAATATGACCGCGTTGCTGGGTGAGCCGCTGGCGGAGTTCTACGGCAGTCTCCCCGAGGTCAATCACCACGGCAACCGGCTGCGCTATCACTTCGTGACCGCGCGGGAACTCACCAATGTGGTTCTCGCGGCAGAGGCCGGACACAGCGGAGATCCGGGTCTTTACCGAGACTTTCGCTACCGCAGTGAGGCAGTGAGGCAGTGAGGCAGTGAGGCAGTGAGGCAGTGAGGCAGTGAGGCAGTGAGGCGAGGCTCTTGCAGAACCCCCCGCGTCTGGCCTTGGAGCCCGCGATGCCAGGCCCGTTCCGGGCGGGTTCGCGGTACCCGCCGTCTGCAAGACCTCCATGTACGGCGGAAGCCCCGGCTACGCCCGAGCGGACCGCCGACTCCAGGCGAGCCGAGGGTTATGTACGAGTCTCCACAGCCCAACCACCCAGCCGTCTTGGCGTCCAGTGGGACGCCGTGTCCTTGCCCCTTTGCCTGAGATTCCCCTGAATGCAACGAGGTCCAACATGAACTCATCGTCGCGTCCATACGTCAAGCGCTCTACCTTAGGCGCATCGCTTCTGCTGGGAGTGCTTGGGCTGGCTATCGGCTCGCCCCTGGTGGCGCGTACCTACGAC
>CAILKC010000035.1 GCA_903834675.1 uncultured Victivallales bacterium
CTTACGGATGGACTCGTAGCCTTCCCGCAGGGAACCGTCGGCCTCGATGCAGCCCATGAAGCCCACCTCGCTGACCGGACCGAACTCGCGACGGTGGCAGTCGGCAACCAGACTGTGGTTCAGAACATGGATCAGGAAGCCGACCTTGCGGTCAACCAGGCTGGAGAGTTCCCCGTGCAGCGTCTGCAGCCGTGTCTCATCCGCGAGGCTACCCCAACCGGTTTCCCCGGCCAACATAGGCTTCCGTACACGGTTGGCGAACTCGACGAAGGCATCGTTTGCCGCACTCGCGCCGTAGAGGTGCGGCGTCAGGATATCGCACCACGGCTCGACCATCTTCAGGTGGTCCAGGACCGGTGGAACGCCGATGGTGATCGGCGCTCTCGCTCCGCTCTTCTTGGCACGGCCGTGCAGGTTTCTCAGCCAGGGCAGAAACACCTCATCCCGCCCACTGTTGAACGGCTCGTTGCACAAGTCCCAAGCGAAGACCCGTTCGTCATCAACATGGCGCGCCAGGATGTCATCCACGTAGCACTGGAAGTGGTTCACCTCGCGCTTGGGTGAATCCCAGTAGGAAACCATCTCGCTGGAGATGCCGCCGAAGTCGGGAATGCTGTGCCAGTTGTTGAAGAGGCACGGCATTGCCCGCAGGCCCAACCTGCCGACAATGTCGAGGGCTTTGCCGACGTTGCCCACAAACCGCTCGCGGTCTTGCATGTAGGCGTCGAACGAGAGCCAGAGGCGGATGGCAGTCGTGCCGGGGAAGTGCTCCTTCGCTCGCCCGAGTTCGAGGGCAACCCGCCGTTCGTCGAACTGGCACCAGATCTCAATTCCAGTGGCAGCGTAACTTGGCTGATAGCCGAAGCCACGCACCCAGAAGTACGATGTGTCACTCAGCTCTACCATGCGGACACCCTTGTGCCGTGTTTCCGCTTCATCCGCCTGCAGCTCTGGCGGCAGTTGCCAGAGACCGGCGCGCATGAACCGTGACCCGTTTCAGCGATCCTACTCTCGCTCGAACAGATGCGCAACCTTTACCGTACGTCTTAGGCCGTCAGGCGACCAGGTGCGCACGGACAACTGCGGCCATGCGGCAGTAGGCTTCGAACGTGACATGGGTGCCATCTGCGGCGGCGCATTCGACGGCCAGTTGCCCGCTCTCGTCCCGCACGGCGGCGTGATAGTCCAGGAAGAAGCACCCCGCGGTCTTTGCGGCGGCGTCCCGTAAGGCAGCGTTGATCCGCACGACCGTGTAGAAGATGTTCCTGACCGCCTTGACGGATGTCCGCAGCGTGCGGAAGCGCTCGATGTCGGCGTAACGCGGATAGGTTGAGTAGAACTTGACGATAGCGTCCGTGTGCTCCTGCTCAAACATCGTGACCTACCTCCATGTCCACCTGGTCGACTCGTACGGGTCCATAGGTGAACAGTTCCGCGCTGGAATACTCTCTGCCCGTGGCTTGGGTCAAGGCATTGCGGATCTTGGCTTGCAGGTTGGGCGTCAGCCGCCTCCCCTTGCACGCCCGAGACACCATCTTGTGGGTGATCTGCTCGGTCGAGACGGCGACGAGATCGTGTGCCTTGAGGCCATGCTCCAGCATGATCTGCGCAAGGGGCTGCTCTCCAA
The DNA here is from genome assembly GCA_903834675.1 of uncultured Victivallales bacterium. The sequence goes on from CAILKC010000035.1 coordinate 1,628, forward strand.
GGTTGTGCTTAACCACAAGGTCCATTGCCGAAACGCCTCCGCCAGCGAACATAGTGCTTGGCTACCATCCTGCCGAGCCAAGCCCCCAAGGCAACCAAGCTGACGGTGCAGTTGCCATCAGGGGTCGGCGATACCCTCGGTGGTTGCGGCATGGCCCAGGGCGGCTGTGCGACCACACCACGGAGCCAGCGTCGGCCTCACTCAACCCCCGATGCATCCAGCCGTTCGGGTCAGGGAGAGGGATACCCAGTCCCGTCTCGCCTGTCGCGACTACGCCCGTTCCGCGCCAGCGCAGTCCGGTCGCGGACGCACTACACTACTCAGAGCGATGCTCCAAGGCAACCCAAAACTGACGGCGCGGAGCGAAGCCGCGGTCAACGCTTCTGTAACGGCTGCGGTCACCCCGTCCAAGCAGTACCCGCTCGGTACGCGGCCCATCCGCTCCCCCGCAGGTTGCCGAGTTCAGGACGCAGGGCAGTCCGGTCGGTGATCTGCGACAGGGGGAGCTAGACATTCCCCTCAACCCGTCTGGGGAGCGCCGCCGGAGCCAGGAGTCCATCCCGTTGCACCCTCCCTCCAAGGTCCATCCCGAAGCGGTCCTTCAGCAGCGCTCGGTACTCCTCGTCACCGGTAACCACTCGTTCCTCGCGACCCCCAGCGGTCGTGGTGATCAGGCGGTCATTCGACAGGGTGATACGCCCGCCCGCGGTCGCCAGCGAGCAGATTGTCATCCGCGTGAAGATGGAGTCCGGGGAGGTCTGGTGATATTGGCACATGGCAGCGAAATCGTGGAGGCGACGAGGGGTCAGGGAGACGACGTAGCGTGCTTCCCAGTCAGACCCCTGCAGCCGCTCGAGTACCCTCTCTTGGCCCGACCCCGTGAGGCGGTACGAGCTGCCGCGCTGCACACTCGCTTCGTCGCTATCGAGCCGAAGCGGTTCCAGGAACGAATCGCCAAATCCCACATCCGCAAGCAGACGCTCCGCTGTCTCGACCAGCAGGACAAGATGGTCGAAATCAGGCCCGGGCTGAGCGCCCGCAAACACTCGTGCTGAAAGCCGTGTCACGGTAAAGCCAAGCCGCTCAAGCAGCCAGCCAAACAGTCCATTGAGCTCGTAGCAGAAACCACCCCGCCGCCGCCGCACGATCTTCTCGTAGAACGCCGAGAGAGAGAGCACAATCGGCTGCCCCAGATGAATGTCGAGGTTCTCAAAGGGAACGGCAAGCAGGTGTGCCTGGTGGAGCTGCCGCAAGGTCTCGGCAGTGGGCTCCCTTGGCCCTCTGTACCCTATGCGTTCGAGATAAGCGTGTTCATCCATGGGTTCCACCCGTCGGACGCCGCCGGAACCGCGACCTCTACTGCCGGTCCAGCACCTCCCGCACCTTGCAGGCCAAATCGTAGCGTGAGAAGGGCTTGGGCATGAACGGCATGCCCTCGTTCAGCATGCCTCGGTGCAGTATCACGTCGGCGGTGTACCCGGACATGAACAAACACTTCAGGTTGGGACACTCCTCGGCAACAAGTCCGGCCAGGTCGGGTCCGTTCATGCCGGGCATGATCACGTCGGCGATGAGCAGATGGATGGGGCCGGAATGTGCGCCCGCCAAGCACAGTGCCTCTTCAGGCGTTTTCGCTGCCAAAACGGTGTAGCCCAGGGCTTCGAGGAACAACCGCGCCGTGATCCGGACGGACTTCTCGTCCTCGGCCAGCAGGACCGTCTCCGTGCCACGGGGTAGCCTTGCTGGGGTCACCGTAGCCGATCCCGGGTCGGCCTCCGAGGTTGCTCGTGGCAGGTAGATGTTGAAGGTTGTTCCCTTGCCCACCTCGCTCTGGACCTCGAGGTGCCCATGGTTCTGCTGGACGATGCCATACACGGTGGCCAGACCCAAGCCCGTCCCCTTGCCCACCTCCTTGGTGGTGTAGAACGGCTCGAAGATGTGGTCGAGAACGTCCTTGCTCATGCCGCAGCCGCTGTCGCTGACTGCCAGCCTGACGTACTCACCGGCGGTCGCGTCAGTGTGCGTGGCGCAGTAGGCTTCGTCGAGCGTAGCGTTCGCCGTCTCGATGGTGACCTTGCCCACCCCAGCGATGGCGTCACGGGCGTTGACACAGAGGTTCGCCAAAATCTGGTCGAGCTGGCCAGGATCGATCTTGACCGGCCACAGATGCGTGCCCGGCATCCAGTTCGCGGCAATGTCCTCGCCCATCAGGTGTCGCAGCAGCTTGAGCATACCGACCAAGGCGTCGTTCAGGTCCAGCATCTTCGGCGCAATGATCTGCTTGCGGGCGAAAGCGAGGAGTTGCTGGGTGATGTTCGCCGAGCGCTGAGCGTCGGTGGCGATCTCGTCCAGGTAGCTGCGAATCGGGTGCTCCGGCGGCAACTCGTCCCGGCACAGTTCAACGTAGCCCATGATACCGCTGAGCAGGTTGTTGAAGTCATGGGCCACGCCACCCGCGAGGCGGCCCACCGATTCCAGCTTCTGTGCCTGACGGAGCTGGGTTTCAAGCGCAGATTTCTCCGCCTCGGCGCACTTGCGCTCGGTGATGTCGCGGTGAAAACACTGGATATAGGACTCGCCGCCGACGGCAGCCAGGCTGGCCGAAACCTCGAGCGGAAAGACGTGGCCGTCCCGGTGGTAGTGCTCCACCTCAAAGGTGATGCCTTCCCCATCCCTAATGCGGGCCATACGTTCGGGAACCCGCTGGAAGGTCTCGGGCGTGTCAAGGTCCTTCAGGCGCAAGTGCAGCATTTCTGCCGCGCTGTAACCGTGCATCCGGGCGAACGCATCGTTCATGGCCACCAGCGTGCCATCCAGGGTCATGAAGAAAATGCCTTCGCCCGCCCGGTCAAACAGCGCACGGTAGCGCTCCTCGCTCTGGCGCAATGCCTCCCCCGCCCGCTTGCGCTCGGTGATGTCGTCGCCGATGCTGGCGACACCGGCGACCAAGCCATTACCGTCCCGAAGCACGGTATTGCTCCATAAGATCAGACGGCGTGCGCCTGTGCGGGTAACGATCTCATTCTCGAAGCGGTCGGGGGTTCCACCGCTGACGACGGCTTCGAGGAAGAGCCCATGGACCTGGTCCCGGATTTCGGGCGGCAGAAAGAGGGTAAACCAGTTCCGGTTCAACACGTCCCCACGCTCCCAGCCGGTGAGTGCGAGCAGGGAGTCGTTGCACATGGTGACCACACCTGCCCGGTCCAGGATGACACCCATGAGCGGCATCCCGTCCAAGACAGCACGTAGCTGCCTTTCACTCCCCCACAACGCTTCCTCTGCCTGCTTGCGCTCGGTGATGTCCAGCCAGTAGCCCACGACGGCCTCCGGCGCGCCGTGGGCATCCCGCGTCAGGCGACATCCGTCCTGCACCCAGTGGTAACTGCCATCCTTATAGCGGAAACGGTACTCGGTCAGCACTTCGCCGCGTTCGGGGAGTCGCTCCAACTCCGCCATCACGCGAGGAAGGTCGTCCGGATGGGTACGGCTGACCCAGAAGCCGGAGTTCTCGACAAACTCGCTGGGCGCGTAGCCGGTCAGGCTCGTAATGTTGGCGCTGACGAACATCGCGCCGAAGTCGCCCGACGCCTTCGCGGTGTAGATGACGGCGGGGGTGGCCTGCACCAGGAACGCCAGGCGGTTCTCGCTCTTCCGCAGCGCCTCATCCGCCTGCATGTGTTCGGCGTTGATGATCTGCTCGTTGAGCAGGCGCACCTCCCGCAGTACCTCATCCGCCTGAATGCGCCCAACGGTGTCACTCGGGACGCCGCCGCCTACCGGCCTACGCTCGCTGGTCATAAGCACCTCAACCCACTCGGTCTGGACTTGCGGAAGCTCAGCTCCGCTACGCCTGACAAACGAGGACGGCGTGCCAGAGGCCAGGCGAGAAACCTGACTGTCCTGGCTCAACCCCATGTACGGGCACCCTGAGGGCAGATGCCGTGCAGGCGGTCGCGGCAACGTCACCTCGGTTTCAGCACCGGACCATGATACTGCGTCCGCGGCCTGGGCGCAAGCAACGGCGACCTGTGCAACCAGGGAGTCCGCCTGGGGCGCTGCAGGCGCGCTGCGATACCAGCCCAGGGCAACGCCTGGGGAATAGGACGGTTATGGGTTTGAGCCCAGTAGGAGCTACCCTACCACCGCCCCGAGGTCGCACGGACCGCCCCTTCAGGGCTGAGTCTGCGCTGTGGACGGGTAGGGCTGGTATGAAACACCCCTTTGGGGCTGAATAGCACCGCCCATCCTTATCGCACAGGTCGACCAATACCCGTGCCTCAAGTACTTGTGGACGCACGGAAAGGGCAGGGGAGGAAGATTGGAGCGGGCGGGGGGAATCGAACCCCCAGCGCTAGCTTGGGAAGCTAGGGTATTACCACTATACGACGCCCGCTCGTGGAGAACACGGCTACCTTACCGGCCCGGCGGGCCAATGCAAGCTCATCGAAGCCTCAAAAAAAGCGTTCTGGGCAACCATGGAGTCGTCTGGAGCGACCCGGTAAAGGTCCTTTGCGACAATGTCAACGACTTGTGGATAAGACGGTTATGATTTTGAGATAGGCCGCTAGTGTCCTGGCTGCGGCTGCCCCTCGCGCCAACCCTCACGGCACCGCGAAGCCCTGCTTCCGCAAGCGCACCAAGGCTTCCTCGTTTGGGAATCTGCGCCAGGCGCGCTCGAACGCCTCTTGAGCCTGTTGACGTTCATTCAAACTGTCCAGCACCGTGACGTAGCTCACGTGCAGCGGCGGGAAGGGTGCGTCGGGGTACGCTTTGAGGAGTTCTCCCAGCTTGCGGCACAGTGTCTTACGCGCCTGGTTGACCTGTTCGACGGAGCCATAGTCATACTGTTTTTCGGTCACTCTGTCCATCTCCGACCAAAGCCGCTCCGCATCTCTCAACCCGGGCGTCTTAACCATGATCGTCACGGCCTCGCCGAATACCGTGGCTGCATCCGCAAAGCGGTGCTCCAGGACGTAGTGGTGGGCAAGATCGGCATAGTGCTGAAGGTTGGTCGGCTCCTTTTCAATCTGTTGCCGGTAGTACTCCTCGGTCAGGCTGGGGAGCACTGCGCTCAGCGTCGCCGGGCCACCGCCCGCGGACGCATCGAAGGTCTGGCTGACGGACTTGCGGTTGGCCAGCATGAAGACGACTTCATGGGAACGCGGCTCCAGTTGGCGCAGTTCCAGGGGGGTCCGGCCGCGGAACTCGCCATCGACATAGACATCGGCGCCGGTGGGTTCGCTCTCGCAGCGTGCAGCGGCCAGCGTCCCCGGTAAGTCCAGGGTCACGCGCACGACCCGGTCCGGCGGCGGCTTGGCGGGATCGACCTCGACCGTCTTATCGAGGCACCCCGGCAGAGACAGGCGCAGGCTTACGGGCTGCCTGCTGGACGGCGGTAGCTCCACTGGCGTCGTCCCCAGTATCTCGTCGCCGAGCCACACCGTGGCTCCCCCAGGAACGGACTCGACCCGGACCGGGTCTTTCCGACAGCCGGCTAGGAACAGCACGACCGCCAGCGCGGCGCCGAGGCAGAGGCCTCGCGGCGGCGGGCGGCACTGAGGATGGATGAAGTTCGTCATGCGCATGATCGCTTACCGACGGTCGTAGGGGGTCTTGGGCAGTGCCACGGCTGCACCTACCGGGGGCACGGGTTCGCCGCCGCCCGCATCGGTTGACACTCGACACTGCGCCACCATGATTCCATTGTCCCAAGTCCACAGGCCGAAACGGTCGCCTTTCAGCGGCGCGGGGTCTTCGTACGTGGCCACCAGGCTCCCATCCACCCAGTAACTCAGGCGGTTGCCATTCTTGCGCAGCTTGATGTAGAACCAGCGCCGGTGCGTCGAGCTCTCGCGTGGAATGACGATCCGGCGGTTTTCGCCGACGAGGTCGGTGCCGCGGACGATCTGCGAGCCGCGGTCGTTCCAGCCGCCGAACATAAAGCTGTAGCCGCTGGAGATGTCTCGACCGTCGGCACAGACCACGGCGTTGATATCCGCTGCATACTCGTACTTGCGGCCCCGTTCCTGGTCCATCTTGGGCCCGGCAAAAAACTCCACTGTGACGTTCGCTCCGTGTCGGGACTTACTCCAATTGCAGGCCACCCCGCCGCGCTGAGCGCCGGAGTAAAAGGACCAGCGCGGGTCGCACTGCCAGCGGTTCGTCACTTCCCAAACCCCACTGACGGGGAGCCAGTCTGAGGGCGCGTCTTTGAAGGGGTACGTGTTCACCCCGGCCGCCCGCAGGCTTACTGCTTCGGCCCATTCTTTGGTATTGCCTCGGCCATACCTGCCTATTTCGCACAACCCCTGCAAGCTGTCAGGCAGCAGTTCGTTCCACACGACCAAGCCATTCAGACGGGCCAGGATGTGCCCACCGCGCCGCTCCAGTGCCAGCTCTCCCACGCGCTGCTTGACGAGCTTGAGTTGCTTCAGGCCCTGGGGAAGCCCAAGGAGCTGGACTTCGCGCAGTTCGGGGTTGAGCACCAGCGCAACACTGGAAAACTCTGCGGCCCCGGCGGCCTTTTCCGGGTTACGCAGCACCAGGCCAATGACGCCGGCGGCATTGTCAGCGGGCAGAGCTTCGACGCGCATCAGGGCGGCGACATCCTGCCAGAAATCCGAGCGGTGCCAGTAGGTCGGCCACTTGCCGCCGTACTCAACATTCCACTCCAGTACGGGGCTGCTCCAATTCTGCATGCTGGCCTCATGCGTAAACACCTCAACCCGGCTTTCGACCTCGGCCAACGGCCTCTCCGGGTGTACGTCGAGGGTGCGCTGTGTGATCCCGGAGCCGGTCGGCAAACGCACCCCCGCGACGCCTTGCCCGCGGATAGGCACGTCGGTGGCAAATACCACCAGGGCGCCATCCACGCTTCCCCAGGCTTCACCGCCAAGCACGTGCAGACTCACCCTGGTCTCGGCGCCGGGCGCCGCGAGGCGTTCCTCCGCCAGGACCGTCTCGCGGCCGACCTGGCGGGCCAGCAGACGTGCCACCCAACCTTGGGGGTCGCGCCCCACCCGTAACGCCAGTTCTTCGCCGCCCCGACGGCGGGCCAGCAACTCCAGCGGCTGGCCTGCCCTGGCTCCATCGAGCCCCTGCAGGGACGTCATGACGCAGGCGTTCTCCAGCAGCACCCCGCCCACTTCAAACCCTCCCGAAGAGAGTTCCGTGACGCCTTCTGCCACGGGCAGCGGGCGCAGCAGGCTCACGCCCCGGCTCGACTGCCTGCCAAAGTCAAAACGGAACTGCTCCACCGGTCCCACGGAAACATCGTCGAAGACGGTGCCCAAGCCCCCGCGTGTCCACAAGCCCACTGCCCCGCCCAGCAATGGGTTAGGATCAACGGCGCCGAGAACCGGGGCCCCGTCCACGCAGACCTGGATGGTGCCCTCCACCTGGCTGACCTCAAGCCGATACCACTGCGCCGCCGCGAAACTGAGGTCCGCCTTCGCCAGTTCGACACGTTCGGCGCCGACCACGCGCGCCAGGCTGAGCGTTCCGGGTGCTGCCGCCGTGGGGCTCCACAGCACCTCGTAGGTGCGGTCCGGCGCGTTCCAGCCGAACTTCATGCCAAAGGACGAACCGGCCAGGGGATGAGCGGCCGCCGCGAAACGGTAGCCGCGCCAGAACCACTGCCCCGCCGTTGCCAGCGCATCATCGCCCTGGCCCATGAAGGAGAAGGGGTTAGCACTCCGGATCGGGTTCTGCAATGCGTGTACCGTCCAATTGCCGGAAAGCGGTTTCCATTCACCCAATTCCTGCTCCCCGTGCATGAAGTCGTCGGCAAAAACGAGGGTGCCGATTCGCTGCAGGCGGAACTCCCCCGGGGAGACCGCGCCCGGAGGGACCTGCCAATGCGCCTTCGTCATGGCCTCCAGCGGCCAGGCGGCGGAGACGGCGCGCACTCCGTTCACGAACAGCCCGACACTGTCCGGCGTCGCGGCGATAGCCACGGTATCGCCAGCCTTGCAGGGCCTGGGCAGGGACGCCTTGGTGCCCGGCAGAGAGCGACCGCGGCCCCGGTCTTCCCGCGCGCTCACCGCGGTTCCGTCGAGGTCAAAGTCGAGTCGGCGAGTTTGGCCGACGAGGCGGAACCTCAGGCGGCAGGTCTCGGCGCCGGAACCGAGTTTCAGGCTGTAGGCGAACCGCTGGGCCAGCCGGGCCTGCTCTTCCACCGTGGTCCAGGGATCGTCCTGTAGCGCCTTCTGGCTGGTTTGCGCGCGCGCGCGCCACGCCCATGCTCCCACCAGACCCAGCAACAGCACGATCGCCGTCGCCAGCGCCGCGTTGATCAGCAGAGCCATGCGCGGCGTACGCCGGACCGGCACGGGTGCGCCTAGCGAAGCTGACCCCGGCGGATGCGGGAGCGGGGGCGCCAGAGGCCGAACGGGAACGGGAACGGGAACGGGAACGGGAACGGGAACGGGAGGCGCGGCTTTCAGTGTCGGCTGGTGTTCGACGGCAGGCCTCGCGGCAGCGTCCTCAGCTCGAGGCCGCAAGGCCGCGACCGGCAAGGGGCCCCCGACGCTGCTAGCCCGGACCGCGGGCTGCCGTTCCGCCGCATCGGCCGCGGCCACCTGCAACGCTGTCACCACCTGTCCGCAGTGTGCCGGCCGCAGCGCGGGGTCACCGGACAGCGCCGTGCCTAGGAAGTGGTTCTGGGCCGAACTCAGCCACGGCAGCGGCAGTTGCGCTTGCACTGGGGATCCCAAGTCCCCTGCCAGCGCGCCGACAAGCAAGGCCGCGAAGGCATAGATGTCCTCAGCTGCGGACGGCAGCAGGCCCGGCCCTGTTTCGGGCGCAACCCAACTGGCAGGTGCCGCGGCGGTCGCGGTGAGTACGCCCAGTTGATGGAGCGAGAAACGCAGTTCTCGACTGGCGGCAACATCGGATACTGCCGCCTGGCCGTCCGCCCTCACCAGGATGTTGCCCGGCGACAACGCTCCGTGGAACACGCCGATGGCGTGAGCGTAGTCCACGGCCTCGGCCACCTGACTGAAAAGGCGCAACACGGCGCGGCGGTTCAGCGCGCCCGGCGGCTGCCGACCCAGCCAGTGCGACAAGTCCTGCCCGTTCACCAAGTCACTGATCAGCAGCAGCCCCCCCGCGCCAAGGCCAACCGCTTTGGCGGTCGCGTCTGCCTCCCAGACCTCGTGCAAATGACGCAACGCCACGACCCCGCCATGACTGAGGTGAGCCGCGGGTACAAGGGCTTTACGCAGACGCACGGCCTCGGGGCAGTCCCCCCGGAGCGCCGACGGCAACACTTTCACGGCCAGATGACGTCCGGCCATGGTGTCTTCGGCGGCGTAAACCAAGGCCTGCGGTCCATGCCCGATGAGGCGCAACAGGCGCAGGTGATCAACCCTACCAAGGGAACCTTCCGAGGCCCCCGTGGCCAAGTGCGGCGTACCGGCAGAGTCCGTCATGCACAACATTCCAGACGGCGGCAACAATAAGAATAAATGACGCGCGCGCTGCGCCCAGCCAGCATAGCGTCTGAGTTCAGACAAACAACGATAGGGGCGGCCGATTATTGCCGCCGCGCTGCTGCCGGTAGCGCCACGCTGCCGACTGCACTGGATTTGGAGTCGTGCCCAGGGCACAAGCACAACGCCGGCTTCTGTCGCGTTCTGTCGCGTTTATGATGTTTTCTGCGCACGAAAAGCAAAGATGTCCGCGCATGGCTGTATTTGTGCATTATAGTACTCGGTTGAGTATGCCGTCTACCTTATTGTGGGGCGGCAGGTGCAGAGCAGACAGCAGCAAGCGGGGGGCTAACGGCCCTACCGTGGGCGGAGCGACAGATTCAGGAGTGAACGCAATGGCGCGGCAATACCCACTAGACAAAGTGCGCAACATCGGCATCATGGCACACATCGATGCCGGCAAGACGACGTGTTCGGAGCGCATCCTTTTCTACACCGGCAAACTGCACCGCATGGGCGAAGTCCACGATGGTGCGACCACTCTGGACTGGATGGTCCAGGAACGGGAGCGTGGCATCACCATCACCAGCGCCGCGACCACCTGCGAATGGCACGGGCATCAGGTCAACCTGATCGATACCCCCGGACATGTTGACTTCACCGTCGAAGTCGAGCGCAGTCTGCGCGTGCTCGATGGCGTCATCGGCCTGTTTTGTGCTGTCGGCGGCGTCGAACCCCAATCGGAGACGGTCTGGCGCCAGGCAGAGAAGTATGAAGTGCCCCGGATTTGCTTCGTGAATAAGATGGACCGCGTGGGCGCCGACTTCTTCCAGGTCGTCAGCCAAATCCAGAATCTGCTCGGCGCCAACGCGGTGCCGCTGGTCATCCCGCTTGGCGCCGGGAGCGACTTCCTGGGCATCATCGACCTGATCAAGAGCGTTGCCGTCTACTATGATGATACCGACAAGGGAACGACCTTCCGCGAAGAGCCCCTGACGCCCGAACAAGCGGAATACGCGGCGCCCTGGCGGCAGAACCTCTTGGAGAAGGTGGCCGAGATCGACGATTCCCTGCTGGAGAAGTACTTCGCCGAGGAGCCCATCGGCGAGGTCGAGATTATGGCCGCGGTTCGCGGGGCCACACACAAACACTTGATCTCGCCGGTGCTCTGCGGCAGCGCCTTCAAGAATAAAGGCGTACAGCGGCTCCTTGATGCGGTGGTTGATTACCTCCCCAGCCCCGTGGACCTGCCCCCGGTGATTGGTAACTGCCTCGCTGGCAACCCGATCGAGCGCGTCCCCAAAGATGATGGTCGGCTGGCGGCGCTTGCCTTCAAGGTCGTGGCCGACAAGCACGTCGGCAAGCTGATCTATGTACGCGTCTACTCCGGTACTATCCAAGCCGGCTCCTACGTGCTGAACTCGACCCAAGGTCGGCGGGAGCGCGTCGGCCGACTGTTCCGCATGCACGCTAACCGCCAGGAACAGATCGAGTGCCTGTACAGCGGCGAGATCGGCGCCGTGGTCGGGCTGTCCGATACGGTGACGGGCGACACCCTGTGCTGCGAAAACGAGCCGATTATCCTTGAAGCGATCGATTTCCCCTCGCCGGTGATCAGCGTCGCCGTCCACCCCGAATCCCGGAGCGATTCGGACAAGCTGCAAAACGCCCTCCAGCGCCTCGCCGACGAGGATCCGACCTTTGTCGTCAGCTCGAATCCAGAGACCTCCGACACCCTGATCTCTGGCATGGGTGAACTGCACCTGGAGATCATCCTCGACCGCCTTAAGCGCGAGTACGGCGTCGGCGTGACCAGCTCACCGCCGGAGGTAGCCTACCGCGAGACCATCACCAGCGCCGTCGATATCGAAGAGCGGTTGCGCAAGCAGAGTGGCGGCCATGGTCAGTATGCCCACGTCGTCTTCCGCCTTGAGCCGATGGAGCCTGGCCAGGGCTTCGAGTTCGTCAACGACGTCAAGGGTGGCAACATCCCGAAAGAGTTTATCCCTGCGATCGAGAAGGGCGTCATCCAGGCCATGGCGGCAGGGGTCTGGGCCGGCTACCCAGTGGTCGATGTCCGCGTCATCCTGGTGGACGGCTCGTACCACGAGGTCGACAGCTCCGAAATGGCCTTCCGTACCTGCGCTTCGATGGGCTTCAAGAAGGGCTTCATGAAGGATAACCCGGAGCTCTTGGAACCCGTGATGCGCCTGAACATCACCACGCCGGAGGAGTATGCGGGTAGCATCACCGGCAGCGTCTGCAGCCGCCGTGGCCGTATCCTGGGCATGGACAAACAGGGCAACGCCGAGGTCATCAAGGCGATGTGCCCGCTGGCCAACCTGTTCGGCTACACCAGCGACATTCGCAACATGACGCAGGGTCGCGCCGGCTTCACCATGCAGTTCGAGCACTACGAAGCGGTGCCCTTTGCCATCGCCGAAGAAATCATCGAGAAGCGGCGCAAGCGCGACAAGGACAGGCAGCTGCGCTGAGGCGAGGCAGCCGGGGCCAGCGGCGGCGCAGGCCGTCAGAGTTGGTCGGCCCCGTCGGCCCCGTCGGACTTGTCGGACCTGTCGGCCCCGTCGTCCCCGTCGTCCCTGTCGGACCTGTCGGACCCGTCGGACTGGCGTGTGCTGGCTCACCCGTGGCGTTCGCCAGCGGCGGAGCCGGGCGCATTGCCGCCGCCGGGCGGCTGAGCCCGCCGCTACGGTTTCGCGGCGGCACCCCCAGCCGCGGAAGTCGCGGGTTCGCCTCTGCCTCTTCAGCCCCGAAGGGGCGTAATCCCTCAGCCCAGGGCACCGCCCTGGGTACCGGGCATACCCCAGATTCTCAGCCCTGCAGGGGCGCCATAGCTGGCC